>NZ_JAHCDI010000004.1:300000-483223 GCF_019697375.1 Micromonospora tarapacensis
TCGCGGATGGCCAGGATGCAGGCGATCGACTCGAGGGCGCCGGCGGCACCGAGCAGATGACCGGACATGGACTTGGTGGCGGTGAGCACCGCGTGGTCGCCCAGCGCGGTACGCAGCGCCGTGATCTCCGCGATGTCGCCCACCGGCGTCGAGGTGGCGTGGGCGTTGACGTGGGTGATGTCGGTCCTCGCCACGCCCGCGTCGGCGATGGCCTTCGCGATGGCCCGGATCGCGCCGGCGCCCTCCGGGTGCGGCTGGACGATGTCGAAGCCGTCGGAGGTGATGCCCGCGCCGGCCAGCCGCGCGTACACCCGGGCGCCCCGGGCGGCGGCGTGCTCGGCCCGTTCCAGCACCACGATGCCGGAACCCTCGCCGAGGACGAAGCCGTCCCGGCCCTTGTCCCACGGCCGGGAGGCCCGCTCCGGCTCGTCGTTGCGGGTGGACATGGCCCGCATCGAGGCGAAGCCGGCGATCGGCAGCGGGTGGATCACCGCCTCGGTGCCGCCGGCCACCACCACGTCGGCGCGGCCGGCCCGGATCATGTCCAGGCCCAGCGCGATCGCCTCGGCGCCGGTGGCGCAGGCGCTGGCCACCGAGTGCACGCCCGCCTGCGCGCGGAGCTCCAGGCCCACCCAGGCGGCCGGGCCGTTGGGCATCAACATGGGCACGGTGTGCGGGGACACCCGGCGGGGGCCGGAGGCCTCCAGGATGTCGTCCTGGGCGAGCAGGGTGACCGCGCCACCGATGCCGGAGCCGATGCTGACTCCCAGCCGTTCCGGGTCGAGCCCGGCGTCGGCCAGGCCGGCGTCCGCCCAGGCCTGGTGGGCGGCGATCAACGCGATCGCCTCCGAGCGGTCCAGCCGGCGCAGCTTCACCCGGTCCAGCACGGTCGAGGGATCGACCGCCAGTTGGGCGGCGATCCGGACGGGCAGTTGCCCGGCCCACTCCTGGGTGAGCGGACTCACCCCGGAGCGGCCGGCGAGCATGGCGTCCCAGGTCGACGCGACGTCCCCGCCCAGCGGGGTGGTCGCGCCGAGCCCGGTGACGACGACGTCGATGCGACTCATGATCAGGACTGCGCCTCGATGTAGCTGACGGCGTCCCCGACGGTCTTGAGGTTCTGCACCTCGTTGTCGGGGATCTTGACGCCGAACTTCTCCTCGGCCGCCACCACGACCTCCACCATGGAGAGCGAGTCGACGTCCAGGTCGTCGGTGAAGGACTTCCCCTCGGCCACGTCGTCCGGGTTCACCCCGGCAACCTCTTCGAGGATCTCGGCGAGGCCGGCGGTGATCTCGTCACGGGTCATTGCGGTGGGTTCCTCTCATCGGGTTCTCTCGACGGGGCGGCGACGCCACCCGTCGTTCCCCGGCGCCACGGCGCCGAGGGGGTATCAGGGGCAGCGGACGACCTGACCGGCATAGGTCAGGCCCCCGCCGAAGCCGAACAGCAGCACCGGCGCACCCGAGGTCACCTCGCGCCGCTCGACGAGCTTGGACAGCGCCAGCGGGATGCTGGCCGCCGAGGTGTTGCCGGACTCGACGATGTCCTTGGCGATGATCGCCTGCGGGATGTTCAGCCGCTTGGCGATCCCGTCGATGATTCGGGAGTTGGCCTGGTGCGGGACGAACGCGGCCAGCTCGGAGGGGTCGACCCCGGCCCGCTCGCACGCCTGCACGGCCAGCGGCGCCAACGCGGTGGTGGCCCAGCGGAACACCGTCTGGCCCTCCTGGGCGACGTACGGCCGCCAGCCTTCGATGCGCACCGCGTCGCCGCGCTCGGGCACCGAGCCCCACACCACCGGGCCGACGCCGGCCGGCTCGCCCTCGGCGGCGGCGGTGACCACGGCCGCTCCGGCGCCGTCGCCGAAGATGATGCAGGTGGAACGGTCGGTCCAGTCGGTGAAGTCGGAGAGCTTCTCCGCGCCGATCACGATGGCGTTGCGCGAGGCACCGGCCCGGATCGCGTGGTCGACGGTGCCCAGCGCGTACGCGAAACCGGAGCAGGCGGTGTTGACGTCGAACGCCCCGGGCGCGTTGATGCCCAACGTGGCGGCGACCCGGCAGGCCACGTTCGGACTGCGGTCGATCGAGGTGCAGGTGGCCACCACGACCAGGTCGATGTCGGCGGCGGTCAGGCCGGAGTTGGCCAGCGCCTTGTCGGCGGCGGCGGCGGCCATGTCGGCGACCGTCTCGTCACCGGCGATCCGCCGGGTCACGACGCCGACCCGGTCGCGGATCCACTCGTCGCTGGTCTCCACCAGTTGGGCGATGTCGTCGTTGGTCACCACCCGGGACGGCTGGTAGTGCCCCAGGGACAGGATGCGGCTGCCCGTCACGACGAGGCCCCCCTACGGTCGGTCTCGCCACGAGACGTGTTCGGATTGTCGTCGGTGTGCTGCGCCCGGCCGGATGCCACGCCGTGCCGGGCGATCAGGTCGCGGGCGGCGGGCAGGCCGTCGGGGGTGTTCAGGGTGACGATCTCCGGGGCACCCGCGCCCTTGAGCTCGCGCTTGACCAGCCCGGCGAGCGTGCCGGCGGGCGGCAGCTCGATCACGCCGGTGACGCCGAGGTCGGCGAGGGTGGCCATGCAGAGGTCCCAGCGGACCGGGGCGGTCACCTGGCGGACCAGCCGCTGGAGCAGTTCCCCGCCGTGGTCCACGGGTGACCCGTCGAGGTTGGACAACAGCATCCGGGTCGGGTCGCTCGGGGTGACCCCGGCCGCGACCGTGGCCAGCGCCGCCTCCGCCGGGGCCATGTACGGGGTGTGGAACGCGCCCGCCACCTGTAGCCGGATGACCCGCGCCCGGGCCGGCGGCTCGGCGGCGAGCTTCTCCAGCCCGGCGACCTCGCCGGCGGCGACGATCTGACCGGTGCCGTTGCGGTTCGCGGCGTGCAGCCCGTGCCCGCTGATCGAGGCGATCACCTCGTCCGGATCGCCGCCGAGCACGGCGGCCATGCCGGTCGGCTCCACCGAACAGGCGGCGGCCATCTCCCGGCCGCGTACGCCGGCGAGGGTGATCGCGGCATCCGCCGGCAGCGCCCCGGCCAGTGCCGCCGCACCGAGCTCGCCGACGCTGTGCCCGGCGGTCAGCGAGACGTCGTGCATCGGCAGGTGCTCGGCGGCGAGCAGCGACGCGGCGACCAGCAGCGGCTGGGTACGGGCGGTGTCCCGGATCTCGTCGGCGTCGGCGTCGGTGCCCAGGTGCACGAGGTCGACCCCGGCCAGCGCGGACCACGAGCGCAGTCGGGCTTCGGTGCCGGGCAGGTCGAGCCAGGGAGTCAGGAAGCCGGGTTTCTGGGAACCCTGGCCGGGGCAGAGTACGGCGAGCACGTCTATGACTCTCCTGGATACCCACGGGTTGCGCTGTGCCGGCTGGCACCAAACCGCACTAGGACAGTTGGAGGGATCCTACAAAGATTGGTGCTGATCATCGCCGCTCTGTGATCTTTTACCGATGGGTGGGGCCAATGTCGGGGTCGGTCCCACCGGGTCCAGCCGGCCGACGGTCAGTGCGACCCGGAGCGCGAAGGCGTCCCGGGGGGCCAGCGGGCTGAATCCGGTGACGTCGGAGATCCGCCGCAGCCGGTAGCGAACGGTGTTCGGATGCACGTACAGCGCCCGGGCGGCGCTCTCCAGCGTGCCGCCCGCGGCAAAGAAGGCGTCCAGCGTCTCCAGCAGCTCACCACCGGCCCGGACCAGCACCGCGTACACGTCGTGACGCAGCCGCCGGCGGGCCTCGGCGTCGCCGGCGAGAGCCCGCTCGGGCAGCAGGTCGCCGGCGTGGACCGGCCGGGGCGCGGCGGGCCAGGCCGGCGCCGCCCGGTACCCGGCGAGCGCCGCCCGGGCGGACTCGGTGGCCTCGTCCAGGCTCGGCACCGCCGGACCGACGACCACCGGCCCCTCGCCGAAGGCGGTCAGCAGCTTGCCGGTCGCCGCGACCGGGTCGGCCGCCCCGCCGAGCACGATCACCAGGCGGTCGCCGTGCACACCGCCGATGACCTCGACCCCGATCCGCCGGGCCTGCCGGTAGACGGTGTGCAGCACGACGGAGACCTCGCCGCCGGGGGAGGGACCGACCGCCACCGACACCGGTGGTGCGTCCGTCCAGCCGAGCGCGGCGGCGCGGCTGGCCAGCACGTCCGGGGAGTCGCCGCGCAGCAGCGCGTCCACCAGCAGTGCCTGGAGGCGGGCGTCCCAGGAGCCGCGAGACTCGGCGGCCCGGGCGTACACCCGGGCGGCGGCGAAAGCGATCTCCCGGGAGAACCGCAACACCGCCTCGCGCAACTGCGGCTCCTCGCCCGGGGCGGCGAGCTCGCCGACCTGCTCCTCCACCACGTCGATCGTGACCTTGATCAGTGCGACGGTCTGCTGGAGGGTGATCGAGCGGGCCAGGGCCTGCGGTGCGGTGGCGAACACCTCGTCGGACACCTCCTGGGTGCCCTCGCCCGTTCCGCTGCCGGAGCGCAACCACTGGACCAGGGACCGGGCGCCGGCCTGGGCCACGAGCATCACCCACGAGCGCTGGTCGGCCGGCAGTTCCCGGAACCAGGGCAGGGTGTCGTCCATCCGGGCCACGCTCGCGGTGGCCAGCGCCCCGGCGGCCCGTTCGATCCGGCGCAGCGTGGCCGTCAGGTCCGTCCCGCCCGACTCGCTCACCGGCCTAGCCTGACATGTCCTCACCTGGACCTCGACGGCAGGCGTCGCCGGCGCCCCGGCGGGCCGACCGGGGTACGCGCCGCACGGCCCGTCGGATGCGGCCAGTACGGTGACAGAGCACGTCGGGTGGGCGCCGACGGGTGAGGGCGAGAGGGTGAGGAGACGCCGATGGCGTACGGGGAGGCCGACCACGGCTGCGCCCAGGGGGAGGACGTCACGCCCGCCTCGCTCCGGGGCGTCGAGGCGTCGGTGCCCCGTCAACGCGCCGCGGAGCCGCCGGCTCCCGGGCAACCCGAGCCGGCGACCGGTGGCTGCCTGAGCGAGCTGCCCGGCTGGGCCGGGGCGCACCGGCACGGACCGGTCCGCCCGGCGCACCGCAACGTCCGGCGGGAGCGCCCACCGCGCCGCTGGTGCTGAGCGGGGTGGGGCGGCTCAGCGGGTACGGCGGCGGATCAGCAGCGCGATCCCGGCGAGGCCGATGGTGATCACCAGCATCACCGCCACGTTCAACAGGAGCAGGCGACGCAGCTCGCTGAACGCCTCGTCGATGTCCTGAGCCGGGTTGAGCGCGTCCTCCGGGATGATGCGTTCGCCCCCGCCCGCCCCGCCGCTGACCGCCTCGTACGTCCGCTCCAGCGGCACGCCGGCGGTCCGCAACGTCTCGGACATGCTGACCCGCCCCAGGTACCAGGCTGGGGAGATCTTGCGGTCCGGCTGCTTGGCCGGCCGGAAGACCCGCGGCCCGCCGACCGCCTTCGGGTATAGGACGTAGGTCTGCTTCGGAACGTCGCCCGCGAGCACCACGACCGTGTACTTCGGACCGAGGTCGGCCTTCTTCGGGCCGCCCGACTGACGGACGAGGCCACGGTGGTTGACCTGCTCGATGACGGCCACGACGTACTCCGGGTGGGAGGCCGCGCGCAGCCGCAACGGCTCGTCCAGCCCGTGCCCGGTAATGTCCACCCCGGCCGGCGGCGTCTTCGGCGCGGCCGTGGCCGCCCCGGCGAAGGTGAGCACCAGCAGCAGGGCCGCGAAGCCGCCGACCACCGTCGAAATCAGTCGCCTCATCCGTCGGACCATGCCGCCTCCTCGCCCCGTTCGATGGCTGGCTGTGCTGCAGGGGTCACACGCTGGAAGGCTGACGGTGGTGACCGTGCCCTCAGGACGGGTGCCCACCTCAAAGACTCCACGGAACGTCGATCGGTTGCAGCTGATGGAACACTAATTGGAACTATCTGCGATCGCGACTCGACCAACGACCGCCTGGACCAGTGGGCGGATCTTACCGTGCGGAGGCCATGATGGGGGGCGGGACGCGACGCCGGGACAACGCCGATGCGCTCGGCGGGCCGCCACGCCTCTCCGGCAAGCTGGTCAGCGTGCCGCTCACGCCCGGATGGTCAGCCGATCGCCGGCGAGATCCGGTTCATCCTGACCACCGGGACGACGGTCCGGCCGGCGTGGTCGGCCGGGTGGTCGATCGCTCGGGCTTCGATCGGGAGGGACTCGTTCCCCTCGCGCCCTGTCGAGCTGAACCGGCGGCGCTATCGCCGCCCGCCGCCCGCCGCCCGCCGGGTTGGGTGATCCGTCTGCGCTATCAGCTCGACAGGGCGGACAGGTGGATTCGTGACCCGGCCCGGCATCGCCCCGCAGTTCGGCGTTGCGCCAGCCGGTGTCGTCGTCCCCGCGGGGACGGGGTTCCCGGCAGCCCGGTGGGGCCCGGCAGCCCGGTGGGGGCATCGTCGCCGGGGGCGGTGCCGCAACAGGCTGCGGCGCTCAGATCAGGCGTACCCGGGCGGCGCGCATCCGGGTCAGGGCGCGCTCGGGGCCGAGCACCTCCAGCGACTCGAACAGCGGCAACCCGACGGTGCGTCCGGTGACCGCGACGCGTACCGGCGCCTGGGCCTTGCCGAGCTTGAGGCCGCGCGCCGCGCCGACCGCCTCAAGGGTGGCCTTGAGCGTCTCAGCGTCCCACGACTCGATGGTCTCGAAGGCGGCGATGGCGTCGTCCAGCAGCTCGGCCGAGCCTGCCTTCATCGCCTTGGCCCAGGCTGCCTCGTCGATCAGCGGCGAGGCGACGAAGAGGAAGTCGACATTCGGCACGATCTCGCTGAGCACCGCGATCCGGGTCTGTGCCAGTGGCGCCACGGCGGCGAACGCGGCCGGGTCGAACTCCTCCGGCCGCCAGGGTGGCGGTGCGATGGTGCCGGTGCCGGTCAGCCACGGCTGGCAGACCTCGACGAACTCCTCGACCGGGAGCGCCCGGATGTACTCCCCGTTGAACGCGCGCAGCTTCTTCTCGTCGAAGAAGGCCGGTGACGGGTTGACCTCCGCCAGCCGGAACTCCTCCTCGATGACCGGCCAGGGCACGATCTCCCGATCGCCCGAGGGTGCCCAGCCGAGCAGCATCAGGTAGTTGCGCATCGCCGCGGCGAGGTAGCCCTCGTCCCGGTACGCCTCCAGGGCGACCTTGTCGCGGCGCTTGGACAGCTTCTGCCGCTTCTCGTTCACCACCACCGGCACGTGTGCCCAGACCGGTGGTTTCACCCCGAGCGCGTCCCAGAGCAGTTGTTGCTTCGGGGTGTTGGGCAGGTGCTCCTCGGCCCGGATCACGTGGGTGATCCCCATCGTCATGTCGTCCACCACGTTGGCCAGCAGGAACACCGGCGAGCCGTCGCCCCGGGCGATGACGAAGTCCTCGATGAGCCTGTTCTCGAAGGTCGGCTCACCCCGGATCAGGTCGGTGACCACCGTCGAACCCTCGTCCGGGGTGCGGAAACGCAGGGCCCGGCCCTCGCCGGGCGGCAGCCCCCGGTCGCGGCAGTAGCCGTCGTAGCCGGTGTACTGGGAGCCGGTGCGGGCCTGCACCGCCTCCCGGGTGCAGTCGCAGTAGTACGCCCGGCCCGAGTCGTGCAGTCGCCGCGCGGCGGCGCGATGCTCGTCGGCGTAGGAGGACTGGAAGTAGGGGCCCTCGTAGCTGCTCCGCTCGATGCCGATCCAGTCCAGCGCCGACAGGATGCCCTCGGTCCACTCCGGCTTGTTGCGCGCCGCGTCGGTGTCCTCGATGCGCAGCACGAACACCCCGCCCTGCTGCTTGGCGTAGATCCAGTTCTGCAGCGCCGAGCGGGCACCACCGACGTGGAACATGCCGGTCGGGGAAGGGGCGAAGCGCACACGTACCGTCACGGCCTCCAGACTACGGCCGTCCGCGTTCGCGTTCGGCGAGGGGTACGGCTCAGGGCACCGAGCGGATCTTCAGGACCAGGACGCTGCCGAGCAGGGTCACCGCGGCGGTGGTCGCGTACAGCGCCGGGTAGCCCCCCAGGTACACCACGATCGGCGCGGAGATGGCCGGGCCGAGCACCTGCGGCGCCGAGTTGGCGATGTTGATCACGCCGAGATCCTTGGCCCGGTCGGTGGCCCTCGGTAGCACCTGGGTGATCAGGGCGGCGTCGACCGACAGGTACACCCCGTAGCCGGCGCCGAGCAGCACCGCGGCGGCCACCGCCATCGGCCAGGTGGGCGCCGCGGCCAGCAGCAGTGCCGCCACCGCGATCACCACCCCGGCGGCGATCACGAAGATCTTCCGCTTGCCGGAGCGGTCCGAGAGTCGCCCGGCTACCACCGTGGTGGCCATCAACCCGGCGGTGTAGAGCAAGATCAGCACCAGCAGCCCACCCTCGGGGTCGGCCACCCGCACCTCGTCGGTGAGGAAGTAGAGCAGGTACAGGGTGCCGAGGGCGTTGCCGAGCTGGACCAGGAACCGGGTGATCCAGGCCCAGCCGAAGTCCGGGTACCGGCGCGGTGACACCCACATCCCCGCGAGCAGGCCCCGCAGCGACGGGCGGTGCGCGCGTGGCAGTGGGTCGTCGGTCGTACGCAGGGCGAACGGCAGCGCGAACAGCAGCACGGCCGCGGCGATGGCCAGGTAGCCGGCGGCGGTGCCGGTGACCACCGCCGTGACCAGCACGACGCCGAGGACCAGCCCCAGCGCCTGGGGGATGCCGACCCAGCCGGAGACGCCGCCGCGCTGCGTGACCGGGACCCGGTCCGGCACGGCGGCGGTCAGGCTGGCCAGCATCGCGTTGAAGCAGACCTGCGCGGCGACCCAGCCGACCGCCACCCCTACGACGCTGCTCGCCTGCGCGAGCAGCACCAGCGCCAGCGCGCCGAGCACCGCACCGCCGAGGGTCCAGACGTGCCGGCGGCCGAACTCCCACCGGCCCAGGCGCAGGCAGGTCCGGTCCGACAGGGCGCCGGCGAGCGGGTTGGCGAGCACCGCGGCCAGGGCGCCGAATCCGGTGACCACCGCCAGCATGGTCTCCTTGTTCGCCGGCGCGATCTGCCCGAGCTGCTGTGGCAGCAGCACCTGGATCGGGGTGAAGAAGGCCATCCAGACGCCGAGGTTGGCGGCGAACAGCAGCGCGATCCAGCCCCGCCGGACCGGCAGGCTCGGCTCGGCGAGCGCGGCCGGCAGCGACGTCGGGGTGGGGTCGACGGTGGTCACCGGACCGGTTCCGGCCGGGCCGTGGCGATCACGTCCCGCAACCAGGCGTACGACGACTTGGGCGTGCGGTGTCCGCTGCCGAAGTCGACGTGGACGAGGCCGAAGCGTTTGGTGAGGCCCTCGGCCCACTCCCAGTTGTCCAGCAGGGACCAGACGAAGTAGCCGGTCACGTCGATTCCGTCGTCGATCGCGGCCCGGACCGCCCGCAGGTGGCCGTCCAGGTAGTCGATCCGCTCCGGGTCGTGCACCCGCCCGGCGGCGTCCGGCGCGTCGTCGTAGGCGCAGCCGCTCTCGGTGATCTGCACCGGCGGCAGGTCCGCCCCGTAGCGGCGGTGCAGCCAGCCGAGCAGTTCGTGCAGCCCCTCCGGGACCACCGGCCAGTCGAAGGCGGTACGCGGGTAGCCGGTGAGCGGCACCAGGTCGAAGGGGAGCGGGGCGCCCTCCTCGGGCGCGCGTACGGCGGTGGGGTGGTAGTAGTTGACGCCGAGCACGTCGATCGGGGCGGCGATCACGTCGAGGTCGCCGTCGCGCACCACGGTGGTGTCGAAGCCCAGCTCGGGCGGGTACCCACGGCCGAGCAGCGGGTCGGTGAACAGCCGGTTGTGCAGCGCCTCGTAGGCCGCCGCCGCGGTGGCGTCGGGCCGGCTGCCGCCGACGGTACGCACCGGCGAGTAGTTGTTGGCGATGGCGACCTGGCTGGTGCTGCCGGCGCGCAGCGCGGCGACCGCGAGACCGTGGCCGAGTAGTTGGTGGTGGGCCACCGGGAAGGCGTCGAAGAGCAGCATCCGGCCCGGCGCGTGTACGCCCATGCCGTGCCCGAGGCTCATGTGGATGAACGGCTCGTTGAGGGTGATCCAGAGCTTGACCCGGTCGCCGAGGCGGGCCGCCATCAGGTCGGCGTAGTCGGCGAAACGGTGTGCGGTGTCGCGGTTCAGCCAGCCGCCGGCGTCCTCCAGCGTCTGGGGGAGGTCCCAGTGGAAGAGGGTGGCGACGGGGTCGATGCCGTGGTCGAGCAGTTCGTCGACCAGCCGTTCGTAGAAGTCCAGCCCGACGGGGTTGACCGTACCGGTGCCGGTCGGCAGCACCCGGGGCCAGGCGATCGAGAAGCGGTACGCGGTGACGCCCAGCCCGGCCATCAGGGCGACGTCCTCGGCGTACCGGTGGTAGTGGTCGCAGGCCACGTCGCCGGTGCTGCCGTCGATGATCCGACCGGGTGAGCCGGCGAAGGTGTCCCAGATGGACGGGCCGCGTCCGCCGGTCCGGGCGGCGCCCTCGATCTGGTACGCGGACGTGGAGACACCCCAGCGAAATCCGGTGGGGAACTCGGGCATCGGTGCGGTCGGCATGCGCTCTCCCGGGAAACGCGAGACGTGTTCGGAACTCTAGGGCGAGTCGCGGCGGGGCGCCATAGGCTCCCGGGCCGCAGAGAGCAATACCTTTCGGCGTGTCTTCGGCGAACACGTCCATATACGTCCGTTTTTGCGCATACAGTTCCAAATATTGTGGGATGTCCTCACTGGAGGAAGACGGAAATGATCCTCGTGGAACGCAGCGCGCACGTGGCGGCGCCGGTGGAAGCGGTCTGGGATGTGGTGCAACGGGCCGAGCAGTTGCCGGCCTGGCTGGCCGGGGTCCGCGCGGCCGAGGTCCTCTCGGGGGAGGGCTTCGGCCGGCGGCAGCTGGTCCAGGCCGGCCGCGGTGCCGCGCATGAGGCCGAGGTGATCGCCTACCAGGAGCCGGGCCTGATCGGTTGGCGCGAGCGCGCCAAGGGCGCCGGTGCCCGGGCGGAGGCGCGCACCGAGATATACGTCCAGCTCACCCCCGACGAGGAGGAGGGTGGGACGGTCGTCCGGCTGATCGTCGTGCGCTGGCCGGCCGGCCCGGTCAAGGCCGCCCTGCTCCGGCTCGGCCTGCGTCGGGTCGGCGCCGACCTGGAGGACTCGCTGGCCCGGCTGACCGACCTGGCCGCCGTCGGCTGACGGATCGCGTCCCTGGCGTCACCCGCGACGGTGGCGGCCCGGTGTCCCTTCCAGGTGCACCCGGGCCGCCACCGCTGTCCGCCACCCGGGCCGGTCCTCACACCACCACGGTGAACGCGGCGACGCGTACCTCGTCGAGGTGCCGGAACTCGAAGGACAGCCGGTAGGTGCCGGCCGACGGCACGGTGACGCCGAACGCCACCACCGAGCTGGGTTGGCTCGCCGCCGCGGGGTGCACGTGCAGGTACGCCAGGTCGCCGTGGCGCAACGCCACCAGGTGCCCGTACGCGCCCAGGTGCCGTTGCAGGTCGTTCACCGGCCGCCCGTCGCGGCCGAGCCAGACGAGCACCTGGTGGGACTCGCCCGCGCGCAGCCCTCCGTCGAGCGTGATCGTGTACCCGTCCGACCAGGCCGGTCTCCTCGGGCGGGGCGAGCGGGCCGGCGGCGTACCGGCCGGGGACCGGCAGGTCGACGCCCAGGGTGACGCCCGCCGGTGCGCCCGCAGGCCAGAAGTCGGCGATGGCTCGCAGCGGGCCGGGTGCCGCCGGGGTGACCGTCACCCGCCAGGTGCCGTCCGCACGCGAACGGCCCGGCACGGTGGAGAACACCGCGCCGGGCCCTGGTCGGGCGGACGTCCTGGCTAGCTGTCGCCGCCGGTCTCGCCGACCGGCGCGGCGTTGACGTCGTCGATGGCGTACTTCTTGGCCGCCTCGGCCGGTACGTGCGCCGGCACCGCCCCGCGCAGCGCGAGCTGCCGCAGCGTCGCGACCGCGATCGACTCGGCGTCGACGTGGAAGTGCCGCCGCAGCGCGTGCCGGGTGTCCGACAGGCCGAAGCCGTCGGTGCCCAGCGAGGTCCAGTCCCCGGGCACCCAGCGGGAGATCAAATCCGGCACCGCCCGCATCCAGTCGCTGACCGCGACCTTCGGCCCCTCGGCTTCGGCCAGTTTGCGCTGGATGTACGGCACCCGCTGCTCCGCGCCCGGGTGCAGGAGGTTGTACTCCTCGCACTGCACCGCGTCGCGGCGCAGCTCCGTCCAGGAGGTGACCGACCAGACGTCGGCGGCCACGCCCCAGTCCTGGGCGAGCAACTGCTGCGCCTTCAGCGCCCACTGCATGCCGGTGCCCGAGGCCAGCAGGTTCGCCCGGGTTGCGTCGCCGTCGATCGAGGGAGCGGGGGAGTAGCGGTGGATCCCCTTGACGATCCCCTCCACGTCCACGCCGTCCGGCTCCGCCGGCTGGTGGATCGGCTCGTTGTAGACGGTGAGGTAGTAGAAGACGTTCTCCGGCTCCGCGCCGTACATCCGGTGCAGGCCGTTCTCCATGATGTGCGCGATCTCGAACGCGAACGCCGGATCGTACGCGACCACCGCCGGATTGGTGGCGGCGAGCAGCAGCGAGTGGCCGTCCTCGTGCTGGAGCCCCTCACCGTTGAGCGTGGTGCGGCCGGCCGTGGCGCCGAGCACGAAGCCCCGGGCCATCTGGTCCGCCGCCGCCCAGAAGCCGTCGCCGGTGCGCTGGAACCCGAACATCGAGTAGAAGATGTACATCGGGATCATCGGCTCGTCGTGGGTGGCGTACGACGAGCCGGCCGCGGTGAACGAGGCGACCGAACCGGCCTCGTTGATCCCCTCGTGCAGGATCTGCCCGGCGGTCGACTCCTTGTACGACAGGAACAGCTCGCGGTCGACCGAGGTGTACCGCTGGCCGTGCGGCGAGTAGATCTTGGCCGTGGGGAAGATCGAGTCCAGGCCGAAGGTGCGCGCCTCGTCCGGGATGATCGGCACCCAGCGCCGGCCGAACTCCTTGTCCTTCATCAGGTCCTTGAGCAGGCGGACGAAGGCCATCGTGGTGGCCACCTTCTGCTTGCCCGAACCGCGCTTGACGTCGGCGAACCGCTGGCTGCCCGGGATGGCCAGCGTCCTGCCGCTGGCCCGCCGCGACGGCAGGTAGCCGCCGAGCTGCCGGCGCCGCTCGTGCAGGTACTGCATCTCGTCGGACTTCTCGTCCGGCCGGTAGTACGGCGGCAGGTAGGGGTCCTCCTCCAGCGCCGAGTCCGGAATGTCGAGGTAGAGCCGGTCGCGGAAGGTCTTCAGGTCCTCCAGCGTCAGCTTCTTCATCTGGTGCGTGGCGTTGCGGCCCTCGAAGTGCGAGCCCAGCGTCCAGCCCTTGATCGTCTTGGCCAGGATCACGGTGGGCTGGCCGGTGTGCTCCGTCGCCGCCTTGTAGGCCGCGTAGAGCTTGCGGTAGTCGTGACCGCCCCGCTTGAGGTTCCAGATCTCGTCGTCGGTCAGACCCTCGACCATCTTGCGGGTGCGCGGGTCACGGCCGAAGAAGTGCTCGCGCACGTACGCGCCGGACTCCGCCTTGTAGGTCTGGTAGTCGCCGTCCGGCGTGGTGTTCATCAGGTTGACCAGCGCGCCGTCGGTGTCCGCGGCGAGCAGCGGGTCCCACTCCCGCCCCCAGACAACCTTGATCACGTTCCACCCGGCGCCCCGGAAGAACGCCTCCAACTCCTGCATGACCTTGCCGTTGCCGCGCACCGGACCGTCCAGGCGCTGTAGGTTGCAGTTGATCACGAAGGTGAGATTGTCCAGCTCCTCGCGGGCGGCCACCCCGATCGCGCCGAGGGTCTCCGGCTCGTCCATCTCACCGTCGCCGAGGAAGGCCCAGACGTGCTGGTCGGAGGTGTCCTTGATGCCCCGATGCTGGAGGTACCGGTTGAACCGGGCCTGGTAGATGGCGTTCAGCCCGCCCAGCCCCATCGAGACCGTGGGGAACTCCCAGAAGTCCGGCATCAACCGGGGGTGCGGGTACGACGGGAGCCCGCCACCGGGATGCGACAGCTCCTGCCGGAAGCCGTCGAGCTGGTTCTCGCTGAGCCGGTCCTCGAGGTACGCCCGGGCGTACATGCCGGGAGAGGCGTGGCCCTGGTAGAAGATGTGGTCGCCGCCACCCGGGTGGTTCTTGCCCCGGAAGAAGTGGTTGAAGCCGACCTCGTAGAGGGAGGCGGAGCTGGCGAAGGTGGAGATGTGACCGCCGACGCCGATCTCCGGCCGCTGCGCGCGGTGCACCAGCATCGCCGCGTTCCACCGCACGTACGCCCGGATCCGGCGCTCGACGTGCTCGTCGCCGGGGAACCACGGTTCGCGCTCCGGCGGAATGGTGTTGAGGTAGTCGGTGGTGGTCAGCGACGGCACGCCGACCTGGCGCTCGCGGGCGCGCTCCAGCAGCCGCAGCATCACGTAGCGGGCTCGCTTGGTGCCACGTTCGTCGATGACACCGTCGAGCGACTCGACCCACTCGCTGGTTTCTTCGGGGTCGATGTCCGGAAGCTGGCTCGGCAGGCCGGCCGTGATCACCGGGCGCTTGCGTTCCGTAGCCACAGGCGTTCCCTCGGTTGTGTGTGGGATAGGTCTCTAGCGCCATCCTGCCCCGTCGTGGCACTCGGCGTCACGTCCACCCGGCGCAAGGGCGACGCTCGACACAGGTACCCACCAGTAACTCTGCCTGCCCGGCTCGTCCGGACCCGCCCTCTCGGAGCCCGCCGGGGCCGACCCGGGAAGTCCGACGAGATCTTGGCGCGGGACCGCACCCGAGGGGCACTTCCGGACCAAGATCTCGAACGGGCCAGGGTCGGTGGGGGCAGGATGGGCGTATGCGCAGTGAGGTGATCACCGTCCGGACCGGTTCCCGGCCGACCGTCCGCGACATCACGGCCGAGGCCGAGCAGTTCCTCACCGGCACCGGCGACGGGCTGCTGCACGTCTTCGTGCCACACGCCACCGCGGGTGTGGCCATCATCGAGACCGGCGCCGGCTCGGACGACGACCTGATCACCGCGTTGGACGCCGTACTGCCCACCGACGAGCGGTGGCGGCACCGGCACGGCTCGCCGGGGCACGGGCGCGACCACGTGCTGCCCGCGTTCGTCGCGCCGTACGCGACGCTGCCCGTGCTCGGCGGTCGCCTGGCGCTGGGCACCTGGCAGTCGGTCTGCCTGGTGGACACCAACGGCGACAACCCGACCCGGCAGGTCCGGTTCTCCTTCCTACCCGGCTGACCCCCGGTCGCCCGGCTGACCCCTGCGCCGAGCTGCGCCGGACGACGCGGCTGCCGGGGCACCGCCGGCCGTAGGATGTGACGATGCTGCGGCCACCCCTCATTCCGGTCGGCCCCGACCGGGCCGACCGTTCCGGGCTGGCCGGTGACGCGGTGCGCCGGATCATGCATGTCGCCGCCGCGCTGCGGCACCACCAGGATCTCGACATCGCCGCGCTGGGCCTGACCCCGGCCGTCGCCCGGGCGCTGCACCAACTCGACCCGGATCATCCGCTGCCCGCCCGCGACCTGGCCGAACAGCTGCGCTGCGACCGGTCCAACGTCACCGGACTGGTCGACAAGCTGGAGCGGGCCGGGCTTGTCGAGCGTCGCCCCGACCCGGCCGATCGACGGCAGAAGACGCTGGTGGTGACCGAGACCGGTCGGCGGATGCGTGACCGGGTGCACCGCGTACTCTCCGACTCCCGGCTGCTGGCCTCGCTCGACACCGAGGAGTTGGCCAGGTTGCGTGACCTGGTCTGGAAGGTCTCCGACGGTGGTTGCCCGCAGGACTGCGGCCCATAGCGACGCCGGCCGGCGCCGGCCGCGCCGTCGCCGGACCGACGTGCCACCGGCGGCGTCCGGTCGCCGGCGGGCCGACGCGCCGGTGCGCGAGAACTGCTCGACTGTGCGATGCGTGCGTCGGTCGGTAATGCTGTCGGACGTGACCACGCCGCAGGATCTCGACGACCGGTTCCGGGACGCGCTGGCCGCGCTCCACGCGCCGCCGCACCGCGCCGACCCGGCGCGTCCGGTGGCCGACGGCTCCGCGCTGACCGGTGCCCAGCTGCTGGACCTCTTCGACGCCCAGGTCACCAGTCGTCAACTCGACCTGGCCGGTCGCTGGCTGCGTAGCTTCGGCGAGGGCTACTACACCATCGGCTCCGCGGGCCACGAGGGCAACGCCGCGGTGGCGGCCGTCCTGCGACCCACCGATCCCGCGTTGCTGCACTACCGCTCCGGCGCGTTCTACTGCGTCCGGGCCGCCCGGGCGGCCGACCCCGAGCCGGCAGATCCGCAGCCCGCCGATCCGCAGCCCGCCGAGGACCACCTCGCCGCCACCACCGGCAGCGGCGGGAACGGCGACGGCAGTGACCAGGACGGCGGTGCTGAGCACGACGCCGACGGCTGGAACGGCGACGGAAACGGTGCCGACGGCGCGAACGGCGACAGCGGCGGGAACGGTGCCGACGACGGGAACGGCGACGGCGGCGGAAACGGCGACGGCGTTGAGCGCGGCGGGGGTGCGGTCGACGGCGGGGTGCGGCCGGCGGAGCCCTCGGCACGCCGGCCGGAAGCGACGGCACCGAGGATCCGGCCACCAGCGGTCGGCAGGGCGGCTCCGCACCGGCCGGCCGGGAGCTGGGGACGCCGGCGTAGCGCCGGCCGGTCCCGCGGTCGCCGACCGGGTGCTGGCGGCCGGGCCGGCCGGCGGTGGACCGGGTGTCGGTGCGGCGGCAGGCGGCGAGACCGAGCCCACCGCCGGGACGGCGACGGTGTGGCGGCCGGTGCACCCGGCGTACGCCGAGGCGGCGCGGGATGTGCTGCGCGGCATGGTGGCCTCCAGCCAGGAACCGATCGCCGGCGGCCGGCACAAGGTCTTCGGCCGCGCCGACCTCGCGGTCGTCCCGACCACGTCGACCATCGCCTCGCACCTGCCCCGGGCGGTCGGCATGGGCCTGGCCGTGGAACGGTTGCGCCGGCTGGACGCCCGGCGGGGCCCGGCCCACCCCGGTGCGGCGCCCGCACCGACGCCCTGGGCGCCGGACGCCATCGTGGTCTGCTCGTTCGGCGACGCCTCGATCAACCACGCCAGCGCCACCGCCGCGTTCAACACGGCCGGCTGGTACGACCACACCGGCCTGCGCATCCCGGTGCTCTTCGTCTGCGAGGACAACGGGCTGGGCATCAGCGTCCGCTCGCCGCAGGGCTGGGTGGCGACCGCCCTGCGGTCGAAGCCGGGCCTGCGGTACTTCGCCGCCGACGGCGCCGACGTGGTCGGGACCTACGAGGCGGCGGCCGAGGCGGCGGCCTGGGTGCGCCGGCACCGACGCCCCGCCGTGCTGCACCTGAGCACGGTCCGGTTGATGGGCCACGCGGGCGCGGACGCCGAGAGCGCGTACCGGGACGCCGGGGAGATCGCCGACGACGTGCGTCGCGATCCCGTGGTCGCCACCGCGCGGCGGCTGGTCGACGCCGGCCTGGCCAGCGCCGCGGAGCTGCTCGACCGGTACGACGAGATCGGTTGGCAGGTCCGCCGGATCGCCGAGGAGGTGCTCGACGAGCCGAAGCTGACCAGTCCCGCGGAGGTGATCGCCCCGCTGGCCCTCCGGCGGCCGGTCCGGGTCGCCCGGGCGATCGCCGACGAGGGTGTGCGGGCCGCCGGTCCGGGTGCCGGCGCGCGGGCCGAGGCGTTCGGCGGCAAGCCGCCCGAACTGGCCGGGCCGCTGACCCTCGCGCAGAGCATCAACGCCGCCCTCACCGACGGGCTGCTCAACCATCCGCAGATGGCGGTCTTCGGCGAGGACGTCGCGGCCAAGGGCGGGGTGTACGGGGTGACCAAGGGCCTGCGGGACCGGTTCGGCGGGGCGCGGGTGTTCGACACGTTGCTCGACGAGACCTCGATCCTCGGCCTCGGCCTCGGTGCGGGGCTGGCCGGGCTGCTGCCGGTGCCGGAGATCCAGTACCTGGCGTACCTGCACAGCGCCGAGGACCAACTGCGCGGCGAGGCGGCGACCATGGGGTTCTTCTCCAAGGGGGCGTTGCGCAACCCGATGGTGGTGCGGGTGGCCGGGCTGGCGTACCAGGAGGGGTTCGGCGGGCACTTCCACAACGACAACTCGGTGGCCGTCCTGCGGGACGTGCCCGGCCTGGTGATCGCCGTGCCGGCGCGGCCGGACGACGCGGCGGCGATGCTGCGGACCTGCCTGGCGAGCGCGGCGGTGGACGGCAGCGTCTGCGTGTTTCTGGAGCCGATCGCGCTCTACCACACCCGCGATCTGTACACCGACGGCGACGGCGAGTGGCTGGCCGGCTATCCCGAGCCGGGCGCCTGGGCCGGCGGGCACGTGCCGGTGGGGCGGGCCCGGGTGTACGGCGTCGGCTCGGCGGAGGACGTCACCATCATCACATTCGGTAACGGCGTGCGGATGTCGCTGCGAGCGGCGTCGGCGCTGGCCGACGAGGGGATCGGGACCCGGGTGGTCGACCTGCGCTGGCTCGCGCCGCTGCCGGTGGCCGATCTCATCCGGGAGGCCGCCGCGACCGGCCGGGTGCTGGTGGTGGACGAGACCCGCCGGTCGGGCGGGGTGGGGGAGGGGGTGATCGCCGCCCTGGTCGACGCCGGTTATGTGGGCGCGGCGCGACGGGTGGCCGGAGTTGACTCTTTTGTGCCGTTAGGTCCGGCTGCCCGTCAGGTGCTGGTGTCCGAGGAGGCCATCACCGAGGGTGCCCGTACGCTGCTGGCACGGTAAATTTCGTTCCACCCGGTGCGCCACTTGCGCCGGAGGGCACAACTGTGTGGACTTTGCCTGACGGCGCCGAGCGGGCGCCGCGGCTCGGACGAGGATGAGGAGGCACGCGACAGTGAGCGCGACCGCTGGTCAGGCTGCTGACGGGGTACGCAGCCTGGCGGACCGGTTCGGGATCGAGCCGGGGATGGTCGTCATGGAGATGGGCTACGACGACGACGTCGACTCCGATCTCCGGGACGCCCTGACCGACCGTTGTGGAGAGCTGGTCGACGAGGACACCGACGAGGTGGTCGACGCGGTGCTGGTGTGGTACAGGGACGGCGACGGTGATCTGTTCGAGCTACTCGTCGACGCCCTCGGGCCACTGGCCGACAGCGGGGTCGTGTGGCTGCTGACGCCGAAGGCCGGCCGCGAGGGCCACGTCGAGCCGAGTGAGGTCGCCGAGTCCGCGCCCACCGCCGGCCTCCAACAGACCTCCACGGTGAACGCCGGCAAGGACTGGAGTGGTGCCCGTCTCGTGCTGCGTCGCGGCGCCAAGGGCAAGAAGTAACCCCACCGGCCCGCTGTGACCGCCATCCCGACCAGACCCGAGGAGTTCGCATGCCCATCGAGGCCGGCGCCGAGGCGCCCGACTTCGTGTTGAAGGACCAGAACAACCAGGAGGTCCGGCTCTCCGACTTCCGCGGCCGGCGTACCGTCCTGCTGGTCTTCTATCCGCTGGCCTTCACCGGCGTGTGCCAGGGTGAGCTGTGCGAGGTGCGGGACAACCTCGACGAGTACGCCAACGAAGACGTCCAGGTGCTGACCGTCAGCGTCGACTCGGTCTACGCCCACAAGATCTGGGCGGACCGGGAGGGCTACCAGTTCCCGCTGCTGTCCGACTTCTGGCCGCACGGCGCCGTCGCCCAGGCCTACGGGGTCTTCAACGACGTCGCCGGCATCGCCAACCGGGGCACCTTCGTCATCGACCGGTCCGGCGTCGTCCGCTTCGCCGAGATGAACATGCCGGGTGAACCCCGCGACCAGCAGGGCTGGCGCAAGGCGCTGGCGGACGCCACGGCCTGACCGGATCCCAACCGGGTGCGGCCGTCCGGCCGGGCCGGCGGGTGGCAGGGTAAACTTGCCAACCGCCGGCTCGCCGTACGGCGCTCCGGGCGCGTAGCTCAGCGGGAGAGCACTCGCCTTACAAGCGAGGGGTCGCAGGTTCGAAACCTGCCGCGCCCACCATCCACCACCCGCGCAACCGTTCGGCCGAAGACCACCAGTCCGGGTTTGACCCCGTGAGGTCGCAGGCTGGCGGGCCGCTTCAGTAATCGGGCCGGTGTTGGTGGGCTCGGCCCCGGCCAACACGGAGAAGTCGATCGCCGTCCCAGGCCGACCGGCGCGTCCTGTGCCCTGGCCGCGGTTGCGTCGAGGACCAGCAAGGTGGCGGCCAGGGCGGCAACTGCGGAAGCCGCCAGCGCCGGCAGCATCGCCCGTCTGAGGCGACGATGTGGATCCACTGTCACAGAACACCCTCCATGGATACAGCTCGCAGAAGACGCCCCGTGCGTCGCTTCTGCCTCAAGCGGCACTGTTGGCACATCTCGTGCGCTGACCACCACGTCACGTTGGGTCGACTTAAGCGGCGAAAATAGGACAAAGTTAAGTTCGATCGATTGTGTGGCAGCGATCCGTGGCCGTCCGTGGTCCGGGCAGGTGATCTCGATCGGGCTGGCCGAGGACGGGAGGAACGGGTGACCTACGCGCAGGTCAACGGGGTGCGGCTGTGGTACGAGACGGCCGGCTCGGGGCGGCCGTTGGTGCTGCTGCACGGCGGGTTCGGGGCGGTGGAGACGTTCGCCCCGATCCGGCCCGCGCTGGCCCGGCGGCGCCAGGTGATCAGCGTCGACCTACAGGGCCACGGGCGCACCGCCGGCGTCGACCGGCCCCTGCGGTACGAGTCGATGGCCGACGACGTGGCCGCACTGATCGTCCACCTCGGCCTGGCGGAGGCCGATGTGCTGGGCTTCTCCCTCGGCGGCGGGGTGGCCCTGCGGATGGCTGTCCAGCACCGGCAACTGCTCCGCCGGCTGGTGGTGGTCTCCGCGCCGTGCCGACGGCAGGGCTGGTTCTCCGAGGTGCTCGCCGGCATGCCCGAGCCCGACGAGGCGGCCGGTGAGCGGATGCGGGGCACCCCTTCGGAACAGCTCTACCAGCGGGTCGCCCCCCGCCCGCAGGACTGGCCCCGGCTCTGGGCCAAGACCGGTGAGCTGCTGCGCCGTGACTACGACTGGTCACCGGAGGTCGCGGCGATCACCACGCCGACGATGCTGGTCTTCGCCGACGCCGACTCGGTTCGCCCGGCACACATGGTGGAGTTCTTCGGCCTGCTCGGCGGCGGCCATCGGGACGCCGGGTGGGACGGCACCGATCGTCCGGCTGCCCGGCTGGCCGTCCTCCCTGGACTCACCCACTACGACATCGTCGACTCACCCGCCCTCCCCGCGGCGGTCCTTCCCTTTCTCACCCACCCGTCAACCCCGCCCACCTGACGCCCCTCCCACCGGTCCCCGCCGGGCCAGCAACATCGGGGATGTTGCAGGGTCCCCGCCGCGGGAGGCAGCAACATCGGGGATGTTGCAGGGTCCCCGCCGCTTGCTGGGGCGGCGCCGTCAGGTGGTGGCGCGTTCCGCCAGCCAGGCGAGCAGGACTTCGGCCTGGGCGTGCTGGAACGCCCGGAGGGTGGGGATGCCCGGTGGTGGGGGCAGGCGTGCCCGGTCGATGAAGAAGCCGGCGAGGCCGGCGAGGCGGCCGGTCACCGCGTCAGGGTCGGCTGCGGCGGTGAGCGGAAGCCGACGTAGCAGGGCCTCGGCGTCATGCCCGCCCTGCATGCGTACGTCGAGCAGCAGCATCACGGTGTCCAGCCAGTTCGGGCCGCGAGCCGCCCAGGGCCAGTCCACCACGGTGACGCGGCCCGCCCGGTCGACGAGCAGGTTGTCCGCGCGGAGATCCACGTGGCACAGGGTGTCGCCAGTCAGCGACGCGGCGCCACGGAGTGACCGGGTGCCGCCCGCCGGCGTCGGTGAGCACCAGTGCCACCCCGAGGATCTTCTCCACGGCGGATCGGACATCAGGGGGCAACTGGGCCCACTGAAGCCGATTCCGCGTCTGCACCCGCACGTCGTGCACGTGCCGGTCGGGCACCCGAGCGGGCCGGCCGCCTCCGTGGGCATGGGCACGCCGGCCAGCCTGCGAGGACTGTTCACCAGCGCAGCGGGGAAGCGTCGAAGCGGACGCACCTGGGGAGGAGCGACGGATGACGCGTGCCGGACTGACCATCGGTGTGCTCGGCTCGTACGGCGGGCGCAACCTCGGTGACGAGGCCATCCTCACCGGCCTGCTGACCGACCTGCGCCAACAGGAGCCGCATGCCCGAATCATCGTCTTCTCGCGGAACCCGGCGCACACCGCGATGGCCCACCCGGACGTGGAGGCGGTGCCGTGGGAGGGGGTCAGCCGGACCGACTCCGCCCTGGTGCTGTCCCAACTCGACCTGCTCATCCTGGGGGGTGGCGGCATCCTCTACGACAAGGAGGCCCGCCGCTACCTGCGGGTCGTCCGGGTCGCGCAGGAACGCGGCCTGCCGCTGCTGACGTACGCCGTCGGCGTCGGGCCACTCAGCGAGATGGTGGACACCGGCATGGTCCGCGAGACGCTGGGGAGCGCCACCCAGGTCACCGTACGCGACCAGGAGTCACGGATGGTGCTGGAGGAGGCCGGGCTGCTCAACCCGATCACCGTCACCGCCGACCCGGCGTTCCTGCTGGAACCCGAGGAGTTTCCGGCGCAGTTTCTGCGCGAGGAGGGCGTGCCGGACGGCAAACGGCTGGTCGGGATGAGCGTGCGGGAGCCGGGGCGGGCCGCTGAACGGCTGGACGTGGACGGGTACCACCGGCTGCTGGCCCAGATCGGCGACTTCCTGGTGCACCGGATCGACGCGCACGTGCTGTTCGTGCCGATGGAACGCGATGACATCCGGCACTCGCACGGAGTGCTGTCGCACATGATCGCGGCCGAACGAGGGCGGATCCTGCACGGCACCTACTCGCCGCAGCAGGTGCTCGGGTTGATGCGCCACTTCGACCTGGCGGTCGGCATGCGACTGCACTTCCTGATCTTCGCCGCGATGATGGGTACGCCGTTCCTGCCGCTGCCGTACGCCGGGAAGGTCTTCGACCTGGCCCAACGCCTGGGCGTGCCGGCGTTGCGCGGCGTGGAGCGGGAGGTGGAGGGCCCGTTGCTGGCCGAGGTGGACCAACTCTGGGACGAACGCGAGAAGCGGGCCGAGACCACCGCCAGACGGGTGGCGGAGGTGTGTGAGGAGGCGCGGGGCACCTCGCGGGTCACCCGGGCGGTGCTGGAGAGCCTGCGCAGCCGATCCCTCGTCGAGGTCGGCGCCTGATCGGGGGTGGCTGCCGCGATCAAACCGCCGGTCCCCGCCAGCGGTAGCGCCACTGCTGCCGGTCGGTGTCGAGCGATTCCAGCTCGTAGATGTCCGCCGCCGCCAGGCCCTCCGGTCCCAGGTGGTGGTGGGTCAGCGGGGGCCGGCCGTGCGGGTCCAGCTCGACGGTGACGTGCTCGCCGTCGGCCGCGCCGCCCACCAGCGGGATCTCAGCCGTGGATGCCATGCGCCCATCCTGCCCCGCCCACCGGCGGCCCGCAGCGGATAGCCATGCTGTGGGCAGCCGGGCAGCCGGGCAGCCGGGCAGCCGGGCAGCCGGGCAGCCGGGCAGCGGCGGCTCGCGGCTGTCATTCGCGGGGGAGTAGACCAGGCGGGTACTCCATGCCGTCGTGGGTGCAGGCCCGCGACCACCAGCAGGTCGTACATGGCGCCGACGGTGGTCGGTCGGTGCCGCCTATCCTGACCCGGGTGCAACCCGGGCCGGCGCGCCACCGGAGGCGTCGAAGCGGCGGCCCGACGTCGACAGGGGGAGTGCGTGCTGGTCGTCCACGGGGTGTGGCTGCCCGGCCGGGGCCTGGCGGTCTGGGCCGAGGACAGCACCCTGCCGCCGCGCGCCCCGCGCCGTCCCGGCCGGGCGCCCCGGGAGCGCCCGCATCCGTTCGCCGCGGGTCACGCCGCGCTGGTTGCCCTGCTGGCCGAGGCCGCCGAACCGACCGATCTCGGCAGTGCGCTGCTGCGCCTGCCCACCCGCGCCGGGTCGCCGCTGGACTCGCCGGAACTGGTCCGGACCGCCGTCGTGGAACCGGTCCGCGGTCCCGTCACCCTGACCGGCTGGCGGGTCCCCGTGCTCGGGTACGCCCCGGACCCCGCGCTGTCGCTGCTGCGCAGCCTCGGCGGGCTGGCCGCCGCGCCCGGCGCGACCCTGCGGCACCTGGCCGAACTGGCCGCCTTCGCCACCGACCTGGCCGCCCGCGGCCGGGTCCTGCCCGGCCTCACCGATCCGCGCTCCGTCTCCGATCCGCGCTCCGTCTCCGATCCGCGCTCCGTCTCCGGTCCCGTCTCCGGTGCGAGGCGCGCCTGGGCCGAGTGGCGGCCGTTGCTCACCGGCACGGACGCCGGCTGGGCCCGGTCACTGGCGTTGGCGCTGCCACCCGCTGCCCGGGCGGTCGTCGACGCGGAACTGCCCGTGCTGGCGGCCCGCGGGCCGAGCGGAAGTTCCGCCCACCCCGGCCCGGCCTGCCAGGGAGACCGGCCTGCCTGCCGAGACCGGGCGGCGCCGTGCGGTAGCGGCCGGCGCGGCGCGGCGTGACCCGGGCCGGCGGCCCGGGGCGGCCTCGTCCGGCGGGCCGGTCGGCGCGCCGGGACTGCTGGTCGCGGCGGCGCTCGACGCGCTCACCGACGCCGCCGTGCGAGCCGTGCTGCCGCCGAGCACCCTGGCCAGAGGCGGGCGACCGAACGGCGCGGTGAGCGCCTGGCTGGGCGCGCTGAGCGGGCCGCACCGCGAGTTCACCGCCGAGGCGGCGGCGCTGCACGCCCTGCGGTCCGAGCTGGACGAGTGGCAGCGCGACGCCGCCGGCGGGGCGGTGCGGGCCAGCTTCCGGCTGGTCGAGCCGCCGACCGACGGGATCGCCGAGCCGGTGATCGTGGTGCCGGCCGATCCCGAGGCCGTCGTCGCGGCCACCGACGGCTGGCGGGTCGAGTTCGGACTCCGGACCACCGAGGAGCCGGGCCTGCACGCCGACGCCGGCCAGGTGTGGCGCGGCGAGGGCGTCGGCGCCCTCGGCGAGCACCCGCAGGAGACGCTGCTGGCCGAACTGGGCCGGGCCGGCCGGCTCTGGCCGGAGCTGGACGTGGCGCTGCGCACCGCCCGGCCGGAGGCGCTGGAGCTGGACGCCGACGGCGCGCACCAGTTCCTGCGTGAAGGCGCGCCGACCCTGCATGCGGCGGGCTTCACGGTGCTGCTGCCGTCCTGGTGGCAGCGGCCCACGTCGCGGCTCGGCGCGCGGCTGCGGGCCCGGTCCCGCAGCGCACCCGGCACGGTCGCCGGCCCCGACGACCGGGTCGGCTTGGACGCCCTGGTCGACTACCGCTGGGAGCTGGCCCTGGGTGACCAGCCGCTGACCGAGGACGAGCTGGTCCGGCTGGCGGAGCTGAAGACCCCGCTGGTGCGCCTGCGCGGGCAGTGGGTCGAACTGGATCCGAAGCGGCTCGCCGCCGGTCTGCGGCTGCTGCGCTCCACCGGCGAGCTGACCGTCGCCGACCTGTTGCGGCTCGGGCTCGCCGATGCCGAGCAGCCGGACGCGCTGCCGGTGTTCGAGGTGAGCGCCGACGGGGCGCTGGGCGATCTGCTCGCCGGGGCGGTCGACCACCGGCTCGCCCCGCTCGACGAGCCGCCGTCCTTCCACGGCACGCTGCGGCCCTACCAGCGACGGGGACTGGCCTGGCTGGCCTTCCTCCAGTCACTGGGGCT
Organism: Micromonospora tarapacensis; assembly: GCF_019697375.1. Classification (NCBI taxonomy): domain Bacteria; kingdom Bacillati; phylum Actinomycetota; class Actinomycetes; order Micromonosporales; family Micromonosporaceae; genus Micromonospora; species Micromonospora tarapacensis. Next base: position 325,633 of record NZ_JAHCDI010000004.1, read on the forward strand.
CGGCGGGGTGCTCGCCGACGACATGGGCCTGGGCAAGACGGTGCAGCTGCTCGCCCTGCTGGCCGCCGACCCGCCGCAGACCGGCCCGACCCTGCTGATCTGCCCGATGTCGCTGGTCGGCAACTGGCAGCGGGAGGCCGCCCGGTTCACGCCGGAGCGACGCGTACACGTGCACCACGGTGCCCAGCGGGCGCGGGGCGAGGAGTTCGCCACCGCCGTGGGCGCGGCGGACCTGGTTCTCACCACCTACTCGGTGGCGGCCCGGGACGCGGCGGACCTGGCCGGCATCGACTGGTACCGGGTGGTGGTGGACGAGGCCCAGGCCATCAAGAACGCCGCCACCCGGCAGGCCGAGGCGGTCCGCGCGCTGCCCGCCCGGCACCGGATCGCGGTGACCGGTACACCGGTGGAGAACCGGCTGGCCGATCTCTGGTCCATCATGCAGTTCGCCAATCCGGGACTGCTCGGCCCGGCGGCGACGTTCCGCAAGCGGTTCGCCGAGCCGATCGAGCGGCACGGCGATACCGAGACCGCCGAACGGCTGCGCCGGATCACCGGCCCGTTCGTGCTGCGCCGGCTCAAGACCGATTCGTCGATCATCTCGGATCTGCCGGAGAAGCTGGAGATGGAGGTCTTCTGCAACCTCACCGCCGAACAGGCCGCGCTGTACCGGGTGGTCGTCGACGACATGCTGGCGCGCATCGAGTCCAGCGACGGCATCGAGCGGCGCGGCCTGGTGCTGGCCACCATGACCCGGCTCAAACAGGTCTGCAACCACCCCGCGCAGCTGCTGCGCGACGGGTCACCGCTGCCGGGGCGTTCCGGCAAGCTGGCCCGGCTGGAGGAGATCCTCGACGAGGTCCTCGCGGCCGGGGAGAAGGCCCTGCTGTTCACGCAGTACGCGGAGTTCGGGGGGATGCTGCGCGGGCACCTGTCGGCCCGGTTCGGGCGGGAGGTGCTGTTCCTGCACGGCGGGGTCGACAAGGCCGATCGCGACGCCATGGTGAGCCGTTTCCAGACCGACGGCGGTCCCGCACTGTTCGTCCTCTCTCTCAAGGCGGGTGGGACGGGTCTGACCCTGACCGCCGCGAACCACGTGGTGCACGTCGACCGGTGGTGGAATCCGGCGGTGGAGGACCAGGCCACCGACCGGGCGTTCCGGATCGGGCAGCGCCGTCGGGTGCAGGTCCGCAAGTTCGTCTGCGTCGGCACGGTGGAGGAGAAGGTGGCCGCGCTGATCGCCGACAAGCGCGGCCTGGCCGCGTCGGTCGTCGGCACCGGCGAGCAGTGGGTCACCGAGCTGTCCACCGCGCAGCTGCGCGAGTTGTTCAGTCTGGAGGCCGAGGTGGTGGCCGAGTGAGGACCGAGGGCGGGGGCAGGTTCGCCGACTACGGCCGGCCGCGCCGGGTCGACGGCGGCCTGCGGGCCCGCAGCAGCCGCGGCGCGATCGGGGTGTCGTGGTGGTCCCGCCGGTTCCTGGAGGTGCTGGAGTCGTTCGCGCTCGGCACCCGGCTGACCCGCGGTCGGTCGTACGCCCGGGCCGGCCAGGTGCTGAGCCTCGATGTGGCGCCGGGCGTGGTGCGGGCGGTCGTGCAGGGCTCCCGTCCCCGGCCGTACCAGGTCCAGGTGGCCCTGCCGCCGTTTCCGGCCCGGCTGTGGGCGCGGATGGAGGCGGAGCTGGCCGCCCAGGCGTTCTTCAGCGCCCGGCTGCTCGCCGGTGACCTGCCGGCCGAACTGGAGGCGTTGTTCGCCGCCGCCGGGGCACCGCTGTTCCCCGGTGCCGTGACGGAGCTGGACCAACGATGCTCGTGCCCGGACGCCGCGGTGCCCTGCAAACACCTCGCGGCCACCTTCTACCTGCTGGCCGAGGCGTTCGACGCGGACCCGTTCACCCTGCTGCACTGGAGGGGCCGGTCTCGGGCGGACCTGCTCGCCCGGCTACGCGAGCTGCGCGCCGCCGGCGCCGGTTCGCCGCCCGGGCCGTCCACCGTCGACGGCGGAGACGGTCGCGCCGTCCGGAACGTGACGGGCCCGGCGGCCGGTGCGGCGCGGGCCCTCGCCGACCTGCCCGCCGCGCCACTGGCCGAGACCCTCGACCGGTTCTGGCTGCCGCCCGTGCCACTGCCGGACCGGCCGCCCAGCCTGACCAGCCGGCCGGATCTGTTGCTGCGGCAACTCGGTGTGCCCGCGCCGGCCATCGGTGGGCCGGGCCTGGTCGAGCGGCTGCGCAAGGCGTACCAGCAGCTCGGCCGGTAGCCCTGTCCCGGTGCGCCCCGATGCCCGCCCGGCGGTCACAGCCAACGCTGACGGAACCGCCACATGAGCGCCGCGTTGGTCAGCAGCACCACCGCGAAGATCGCTCCGGCCAGCCGCCCGGCGAGCACGGTCGTCGCCGGCAGCGCCGCCCAGAGCACGATGGTCAACAACAGCAGCCATCGGCCGCGTCGGCCCCGGGCCCGATTGTCGAGCCGGGCGAAGAAACCCGGGTCGCTCTCCCGTAGGTGGCGGGTGATCTGCTCGAATCTGCGCTGATCCTCTTTGCTGAGCATGTGCCTTCCCCTCACGCGTTCAGCAACGGCGCGGCGGAATACCCGCTGTGGCGACGGCTCACGCGCTCTTCGTGCTGCTACTTTCGGCCGCACGGCGAGGGTGAGCGGCGCCCGGTGGGAACTGAGTGGCCCCTTGTCCGGGCCTTGAGTTCTGCTGTGCGGTCGAACCTGCTCCGGGTTGCCCACAGGGTGGGAATGCCGCCCGCGAGCGGTGTCTCCGGCCGAACGACCTGCTTGCGAGGTGCGTACCCGACTGACCGGTAACCAGCGACCGCCATTCGCGTTGAACTCTTGCCTCAAGTGCCCCCGACCGGCCCGATCACGCGCCTTGTGAGGGTAGGTGCCGCTCCGGGTCAGCGCGCCGGCCGCTGGATGTTGGCCGGGCGGGATCCGAGTGGCCGGGGCCGACCGGGGCGGGCGCCCGGCGGTCTGGTGGCCGCCCATCGGCGGCCGGGTCGGTGTCGCCGCGGCGGCTCGGCTCCGCCCGGGTGGTGCCTGGTGTCGTCGGTGGACATCGGATCCCCGCTCCCCGGCGCCGGTGCGCCGTCGAAAGGCTCAACGAGCACCTGCCGCCACGGGTCTCGCCGCCGACGTCTTCCGCCGCCCGCCGCCCGCCCGCCGCCGGACGGTCAGCGACCCCGGCGGGGCAGCGGCAGGTGGCCGGGAACCAGCGCCGGGGTCAGCGTGATCCCGGCCGCGCGCACGGCGTCGACCAGAGTGTTCTGCACGAGGTAGGAGTCCGGCAGCTGCCAGCGGGCCTGTTCCGGGGCCACCGCCCAGCGGACCTGCCCCTCCGGCAGCCGGGTGGGTGGGGCCGCGATCCACGAGCCGGGGCCGTGGCGCACCACGTGGAGGCAGTGCTCCAGGTCGGGTCGCAGCGGGTCACCGGGGCGGACCAGGAACATCCACCGCCCGGTCGGGGTGACCAGCACCGGACCGCGTACCCCCGGGCCGACCGGGTGGGACCGGACCGCGTCGAGGACCCGACGGCCCAGCTGGGCGGGGATCTCCAGCACGTCGAAGGAGCGTCCGGTGGGCAGCAGTACGCCGTGTGGACGGGACCGCCACCAGGTCGCCACCCGGGCCGGATCGCTGCTGGCGGCCTGCTCCCAGTCCTCCAGGGCGGGATGCGGGCCGACGGTCGGGCAGCCGGCTCGCCCGCAGACGAAGCGGCTGCGCGCCAGGCAGGCCCCGGGAGTCACCTCCCAGCCGTGCATGGCGTACCGCACCGCGACGCGGCGCAGCCGTACCCGTTCCAACGGCGACAGACGCGCCACTCGTGGTCCGACATTCCCCCACATTGGTGCCATCTCCCCTCGCCGGGCCCGACCGGCGTCAGCTCGCATGTCGAGCACCGTCACTGCCGTGGGCCGCGATCGTTTATTTGGCAAAGTGGCTGATGCAACTTGCACGAAAAGTACGAGAACCGGCCGTCTGGCTGACGCACTTCCTGTGCGACCGGTGGAAATCTGAGATACGGACGGATCGCCGCACCCGCGGACCGGCCCCCGGCACCTGGCCAGGGCTCCAGCAAGGGGAGGACTGGGGAGTATGGACGAGTTACCCATCGGGCGGCGGGTGGCCTACTGGCGTGGCCGGCGGAAGATGTCGCAGCAGGTCTTCGCCGACCGGTTGGGCAAGTCGAAGAGCTGGGTCGACAAGATCGAGCGCGGGGTACGGCGGCTGGACAAGTTCTCCGTGCTCTACGAGATCGCCGACATCCTCCAGGTGGACGTGCAACTGTTGCTCGGCAAGGACCCGGAGCGGCGGACGGACGCGCTGAACTGCATCGACCAGTCCGAGGTCGAGGAGATCCGGGCGGCGCTGGAGCGGTACGACTCGATAAGCGCCTACTTCGACGCGGTGCCGTACCCTCCGCCGCTGGCCGACATGTCCAAGGCGGTCACCCACGCCTGGCTGACCTACCAGTACGGCCGCTACGGGATGCTGACCCGGGCGCTGCCGAAGCTGTTGCGTGACGCCCAGGCGGCCGACGCCGCGTACGGCGGCGACCAGGCGCAGCGAGCCGCCAACCTGCTCGGGCAGGTCTACCAGATCGCCTCGTCGGTGCTGCGCAAGCTGGGGGAGCGCGACCTGGCCTGGCTCGCCGCCGACCGGTCCATCGCGGTCGCCCAGCGCGCCGACGACCAGCTGCTCGCCGGCATCGCCACCACCCGGGTCTGCAACGCCCTGGTGGCGATGGGTCGACCCCGGCCCGCGCTGGAGTTGAACGTCAGGATCGCCAACCAACTCGCCCCCGGTGGCGGCAACGACAGCCGGCCCGAGCGGATCTCGGTCTACGGGATGCTGCTGCTACAGGGCGCCATGGCCGCCTCCCGGGTGGGCGACACCGCCACGGTGGACGACCTGCTCGACGGCGCCCACGCGGCAGCGGCCGAGCTGGGCAGCGACCAGAACCACTACTGGACCTCGTTCGGGCCGACAAACGTGGAGCTGCACCGCGCAGCGGCCGCGGTCGAGCTGGGTGACGGCGGCCGGGCGATCGAGGTGCACCGCCAGCGGATCCAGCCCGCACCCTTCGACGCGCTGCTGCCCGAACGCCGGGCGCACCACCTGCTGGACCTGGCCCGGGGCTTCGCCCAGATCGGCGACGTGGCCAACGCCGGTGAGATGCTGCTGCGCGGTGACCGGCTGGCACCGTCGGAGATCCGCTGCCGACCGATCGCCCACGAGGTGATGTCGGACGTCCTGCGTCGCACACGTGGTGCGCCGCCTTCTCCGATCGCGGAGTTGGCTGAGCACATGGGAGTAGGAGTATGACCTCGGAGCCGGCATGACCGGTTCGCACCGCCACGACGGGCACCGCGAGGTGCTCTACATCATCGCCTGTGGCTCGCCGCTGGCCCGAGACGTGGGCCGGCTCGTCGAGCTGGCCCAGCAGGACGGCTGGGACGTCTGCGTGATCACCACGCCGGACGGTGCCAAGTTCGTCGACCGCACCGCGTTGGCCCGCCAGACCGGCCACCCGGTACGCACCCACTACAAGAACCCGGGTGACCCGGACGTGCTGCCCACCGCGGATGCCATGATCGTTTGCCCGGCCACGGTCAACACGGTCAACAAGTGGGTGGCCGGCATCGCGGACACCCTCGCCCTCGGGCTGCTGGTCGAGGCGCAGGGCAGGGGAGTGCCACTGGTGGCCGTGCCGTACACCAACGCGGCGATGGCCGCCCACCCCGCCTTCCGGGCGGGCATCGCCCGGCTCGCCGAGTGGGGGGTGAGCGTGCTCTTCGGCGACGACGTCTTTCCGCTACACCCACCCGGGACGGGCGAGCGGCGCCAGCACGCCTTCCCCTGGGCGCTGCCGCTGACCGCCGTCCGTGACCGCCTGCACCGGACCGGGCCGACGGAGGAGCCCCCGGTCGACGTCGCAGGCAGAGCGGCGCCCCATTAGCAACCCGGCCCGGGTCGCGACCGCGGCCCGGGCCACTGCCGGGGGTCGGCCAGGTGATGTCCCGCAGGGCCGGCGACGCCGGTAAGCTGGCCCGCCGTGAGCACAACCACAGCCGTGCCGACCGTCGCCGACGTGGTGGCCGAGCTGGAGCGGCGCTATCCGCCGGCCTGGGCCGAGGAGTGGGACCGCATCGGACTGGTGCTCGGCGAACCGGGCGGCACCGTACGCCGGGTCCTCTGCGTCGTCGACGTGGTCCCCGAGACGGTCGCGGAGGCGCTCGACGCCGGTGTCGAAATGATCATCGCTCACCATCCGCTGCTGCTGCGCGGGGTCTCCTCGGTCGCGCCGACGACGTACAAGGGCCGGATCATCCACCAGCTGATCAAGGCCGACGTCGCGCTGTACGTCGCGCACACCAACGCCGACGTCGCCGTTCCCGGGGTTTCCGACGCCCTCGCCGCCCGGCTCGGGCTGGTCGACCTCCGTCCGCTGCAACCGGCCCGCCCCGGCAGCCCCGCCGCCGGAGCGGGCCGGGGAGCCGGCCGGATCGGCCGGCTGCCGCACCCGCTGACCCTGGCCGAACTCACCCGGCTGGCCGCCGCCGTGCTCCCGGCCACCGCCGTCGGGGTACGCGCCGCCGGCGACCCGAACCGGACGGTGCGTACGCTGGCAGTCTGCGGTGGCGCGGGAGACGGTTTCCTGGCCGACGCGGCCGTCGCCGGCGTCGACGCCTATCTCACGTCGGACCTGCGTCACCACCCGACCGGCGAACACCTGGCCACCGGAGGGCCGGCACTGCTCGACGCCACCCATTGGGCGACCGAGCGGCCCTGGCTGGATGACCTGGCCGCGGTGCTGCGGGCCGCGCCGGGCGTCGAAACCCTGGTGTCCGACCTGGACACCGACCCGTGGACCGTACACGCCGCCGCACCCGCAGCAGGCGAACCCGCAGTGGACGACAAGGAGCCCGACCGTGAAGGCTGACCCCCAGGTCCAGCGCCGCCTGCTCGACCTCCAGGCCATCGACACCGCCCTGGCCCAGCTCGCCCACCGGCGACGGACGCTGCCCGAACGGGCCGAGCTGGAGGCCCTCGCGCGGGAGCTGTCCGCGCTGGAGGACGAGCGGGTCCGCGCCCAGGTCGCGGTCGACGACCTGGACCGGGACATCACCCGGATGGAGAAGGACGTCGACCAGGTGCAGGCGCGCAAGACCAGGGACGAGGACCGGCTGGCCGCCGGCACCGGACCGGCCCGCGAACTGGAGGCCCTGCAACACGAACTGGCCTCCCTCAACCGCCGGCAGAGCGACCTGGAGGACGCCGAACTGGAGCTGATGGAACAGCGGGAGACCGCCCAGTCGACGCTGGACGGGGTCGAACGGCGGCTGGCCGAGGTGCGCGAGCGGCGGGCCGCCACCGAGCAGCGGCGGGACGACAGCCTCGCCGAGATCGGCCGGGAGGAGGAGTTCAAGCGTTCCGCCCGGCAGCCCCTCGCCAACGACCTCCCCGCCGACCTGGTGCAGCTCTACGACCGGATTCGCGCGGACACCGGGCTCGGCGCGGCGCTGCTGGCCGTCGGCCGCTGCGGCGGATGCCGGCTGGAGATCTCCGGCGCCGACCTGTCCCGGATCCGCAAGTCCGACCCCGACGACGTGATCCGTTGCGAGGACTGCCGCCGGATCATGGTCCGCACCAACGAGTCGGGACTGTAGCCGGTGGCGTCGCGTACGGTCCTCGTCGAGGCCGACGGTGGCTCGCGGGGCAATCCCGGCCCGGCCGGGTACGGTGCGGTACTCCGCGATCCGGCGACCGGCGCGGTGCTGGCCGAGCGGAGCGAGTCGATCGGCGTGGCCACCAACAACGTCGCCGAGTACCGGGGACTGATCGCCGGCCTGGCCGCCGCCGCCGAACTGGGCGCCGACGAGGTCGAGATCCGGATGGACTCCAAGCTCGTGGTCGAGCAGATGTCCGGCCGCTGGCAGATCAAGCATCCGGGCCTGCGCCCACTGGCGGCCGAGGCCGCCAAGCTGGTCGGCCGGTTCACCGCGGTCCGGTTCAGCTGGATCCCCCGGGAGCGCAACACCCACGCCGACGCCCTCGCCAACGCCGCCATGGACGCCGCCGTCGCGTCGAACGTCGCCGTACCCACCGTCACGCCACCGCGGGTGGTCGAGCCACCGCGCCGACTCGGCGGCCCGCAGCCGGCCGGCGGTGGTGCGGCGGCGGTCGCCGCCCGGAGCGAGGAGGTCGGCACCGACCTGACGACCGCACCGGTCTCCTGGGAGCCGCGGCCCACCTTCACCGCCACCCGGCTGATCCTGGTCCGCCACGGCGAGACCGAGTACACCGAGCAGGGCCGCTACTCCGGCCGCGGCGACATCCCGCTCAGCGCCAAGGGCCGGGCCCAGGTGCGGGCCACCGCCGCCCGGGTGGCCGCGCTGGCCCGGGACGCCGCGACCGTGATCAGCTCACCGCTGTCCCGGTGTACGGCGACCGCCGAGGCGATCGCCGCCGCGGTCGGTGAGATCCCGGTGCGCCGGGACGACGACCTCATCGAGTGCGACTTCGGCGCCTGGGAGGGGCGCACCTTCGCCGAGGTGCGCGAGGGCTGGGCGGGCGAACTCGACGCCTGGCTCGCCTCCACCCGGGTCGCGCCGCCGGACGGCGAGTCGTTCGCCGAGGTCGCCGAGCGCTGCGCCCGGGTGACCGAGCGACTGCTCGCCGCGTACCCTGGTCAGACCGTCGTGGTGGTCTCGCACGTCTCGCCGATCAAGCTGATGCTCCGCGACGCGCTCGGCGCCACCGACGCCTTCCTGCACCGGCTCTACCTCGACGCGGCCGGCGTCTCGGTGCTCGACCGCTGGCCCGACGGCGGCGTCGCCGTCCGCTCCGTCAACGAGACCGCCCACCTCGCCGAGGTGTAGCGGCGGTCAGGGCAGCGCACGCCAGAGCAGGTAGAGGCCGATGATGGTGCCGAACAGCACGATCACGGTCTTCAACACGACCGAGGGCAGGCGGCGGACCAGCCGGGCGCCGGCGTACCCGCCGACCAGCGTGGCCGGCGCGATCACCGCCACCCCGGCCCAGTTCACCGGGCCGGCGATGGTGAAGACGACCACCGTGGTCAGGCCGATCACGGCGGAGAGCAGGTTCTTGACCGCGCTCACCCGGGCCAGCGTCACATCCAGGACCAGGGCCAGCCCGGCGACCAGCATCACCCCGACGGCCGCGCCGAAGTAGCCGCCGTACACCCCGGCCAGCGCCACCACGGCCTGGACCATGCCGGCCCGGCGGCGCGGCGACAGGTCACGCGGGTGACCGACCAGCCGGCGCAACGGATCCTGGAACGCCAGCACCGCCGTCGCCGCCAGCACCAGGAAGGGTACGACCAGCTCGAACGCCCGCGCCGGGGTGACCAGCAGCAGCCCGGCACCGGCCAGCGCACCGGCGACGGTGGTGGGCACCAACGCGGCCAGCAGCCGCCCCCGGGGCAGGTCCACCCGGCTGCCCACCACGGCGGCGGCGTATCCCGGGGAGACCGACAGCGAGTTGGTGACGTTCGCCGGAACCGGCGGCAACCCGATCGCGAGCAGCGCCGGAAACGTGATCAGCGAACCGCCCCCGGCCACCGCGTTGACCGTGCCCGCGGCCAGACCGGCGGCGACCAGCAGCGCGGCGTCGGCGAGTTCCATGATCCGCAGGCTAGTCCGCCGGGAGCGGATGCCACCGCAGGCCCCTCACCGTCGCGACCGGGCTACTCACCGAGCGGGCCACCGGCCAACTCCGCCACGATGTCGAGCTGCCCGAGATGACGGGCATACTCCTGGAGGAGGTGGAACAGCACCCGCTCCAGCGACGCCGGATCCGCGCCGTCCCACCGAGGCCCCGGCGCGCCACGTGCCGCCAGGTCGGCACCCGCACCACCGCGCGGGTGTGGGCGCCCTGCGCGCGCAGCGCCGCCGCCAGCTCCGCGGCATCCTCCTGCGGTGCGACATACCACCGTTGCGCGCGCCGGTCGCCCCACGGCTCCGCGACCTCGCGTCCCTGGAAACCCCACTCGATCCAGCGGAGTTCCACGTAACGAAGGTGCTTGAGCAGCTCCAGCGGAGTCCAGCCGGACGGCAGCCTGCTGCGCCGCCGCTCTGCCTCGGCCAGCGCGGACACCTTCGCCAGCACACCGTCCCGGAAGTAGTCGAGGTACCGCAGGAACACCTCGTCCCGCCCGGCGGCCGGCACCGTGGGCTCGGGAAACGGAGGCATCGTCACCCGGCCATTATCCGTACCCCGCCGACCACCCGCGGGCCGGGCGGCTACGGCCGGGCGGCTACGGCCGGGCGGCCGCGGCAATAGACGCGGATCCGGTGTCGTTAGGATGAGTGCGCGACGGACGAGTCGACCGGGCGGTCGCGTCGGCGGGCCACGGCCCGTCGCCGAGGAACGTCCGGACTCCACAGGGCAGGGTGGTTGCTAACGGCAACCCGGGGCGACCCGCGGGACAGTGCCACAGAAAACAGACCGCCGGCCCCGTCGGGGACGGTAAGGGTGAAACGGTGGGGTAAGAGCCCACCAGCACCCCGGGTGACCGGGGTGGCTCGGTAAACCCCACCCGGAGCAAGGCCAAGAGAGGGCCGTCACCGCAAGATGACGACCCGCGCAGACGTTCGAGGGCTGCCCGCCCGATGTCTGCGGGTAGGCCGCACGAGCCTGCCGGCGACGGCAGGCCGAGATGGATGACCGCCGCCGGCGCGAAACCCCTCGGGGTACGCGCCGCGCACAGAATCCGGCGTACAGGTCGACTCGTCCGTCGCCCACCAGCTCAGAGCCGCGACCAAGGGCTCTGAGCTGGTTCTATGTCTGGGCGTCGATGGTCGTCGTTGGTCAACTTTGGCCGGCGTTTGACGCCCTGTGGACGCCCTGACGCCCTGGAGACGCCCTGAGCGCAGTTGGCCTCGCCTCGGGTCGGCAGTGCTGCTCCCGTCGTGGGGCCTTTACGGGGTCGGCGGGTGTGGCTCCGGGTAGGGGCCGGCGGCTGCGGGGGAGGGTCGGGTACGTCTTGGCCGTGGAGCTGGGTGCCGGGATGGGATGAGCCAGTGGCAAGCCAGTCCCGGGGTTGGACTGGAGCGGCAGCCGGAAGCCCCGACCTCGACGGGGGCCGGGGCGACGGCTTCCGTACCGGCCTTCGTGGTCCAATCCCGGATGAGGTGGGATGAGCGGGTGCCGGAGTTGCTGGAACGCCTGGGGGAACTGGGCCTGGTCGGCATCGTCAAGATTGACGGGGAGCGGGAGCACGGCCCCTGGACGGTGGTGATCTCGGGCCAGCAGCTCGGCGCGGCGGCGATCAGGTGCGACGGCAATAGTCTTGACTACTGCCTGCGCCATGCGGTCGCTGCGCATCGTCAGCGCTACCCGGACGAACTCGCCCTGGACTGATCTGCGTCCAGTGTCGGGGCGGTGTCCCGGCGGCTGTCGGCGGCTTACCGCCCCGGTGCCGTAGGCGGCCGGGGCGGCTTGCCGCCGGCCGGGCTTACCGCCCTGCACCGCGCGGAGCGCGGTGCCTTGATCCAGAAGAGAGCAAATCGGCAGTGGACCCGGTTGAAGACAGGTAGGTCCCGTCGGGAGCAACGGTTTAGGAAGGGTGTAGCGCCTGCTGGGCCACCCGCCGTCCTGCCAGGGCATACGCTCAGCGGCTCTCCACCGATGTACTTGAGCATTCCGCGCAGGTTCCGGATCTTGTTCCGCGCCTCGAAGCTGCCTTCCAGGTTTGCCGGAGGCAGGGCTTGCGGTCGAGGCCTTCAAGTAGAAAGCATAGCTGCGTGGCCAGCTACGCAAGCATCTTCCTAAACGACAGAGAAGTATTTTCGTATCGAAACGAGATTCATTCGGAGGTCAACTACTTCTTTTCGCCAAGTGATCTCAGGCGAATCACAGGTGGGGAGGCGATTAAGTACGCTCACGGGTACTTCCCTCTGGAAGACTACGAAGAGGAAGAGTTGGAGAGCCTGGAGGTAATCGCTTACCAGGCCTCGGCGGCAGTGGTACGGGATCGCCTAACCGTATTGGGCTACAGCATGAAAGTGGTAGAAGACGTCTTCAAGGAAGCTCGTCAAATTTCGATCGAAGTATCAACAACATCGGTAGAGCGACTTACGGAAATGGAATTCGACCCCGATCGCCAAGAATATATGCAGCAGTCAAAACGAGAACTAAGATACTATCAAGATCTGACATTTCCTCAGTGGCTAGAGGACGTAAAGATTCACCTCCTAGAGAAAGTTTAACAAGAAACGCCGGACCAACGAGACCTGGGGGCGCTCTACCTATTCGAGAGCCTAGACCAGCGCGTAGTTATGCGCCTCCTGGCTGAGCTTGCCGAACCCAGTGATTTATTCACTCTAGATGTTACCGAGCTCGAAGAGGGTGGCTGGCTTTACGACGAGACGACAGTAATCACAGGGCCAGACATCGATGGTGGACCCAATGCTGGACCACCAATCATAATTACAGAGGGTCGCTTCGATGCCCGCGTACTTCAGGAATCGATAAAGCTCCTGAAGCCCCATCTCATGACTTACGTACGATTCCTCGACTATGACACTGGCAATGAAGGAGGTGCGGCAGCGGCAGTAAGGATGGTGAAAAGCTTCGCTGCGGCAGGGATTGCCAACCCAGTGCTCGCATTATTCGACAATGATAGCGCGGCACGAGAGGCGGTACTTGGGCTCAGCAACAGCAGCCTCCCGCATCATTTCCGCATAATCCACTATCCTAACCTAGAAATTGCCGGTAATTATCCTACGCTCGGCCCTCAAGGCAGCGTCGACATGGACGTAAATGGCCTAGCGGGATCCATCGAGCTGTACTTAGGCAGAGACGTGCTTACTCGTAACGACGGCTCCCTGCTGCCCGTGCAGTGGAAAGGATACATGGGCAGAATTAAGGCATACCAGGGCGAAGTCCTTGACAAGAGCGCCGCACAGAGAGCTTTCGAGCAGAAATTAGCTGTCGCCAACAAGGACCTGGGAGCCCTGAAATCACAGGACTGGTCCGGAATTCTATCCATTATAGACGCCTTGATGGATGCCCTGAGCAACTCTTGGAGCAGACCGGGCACCCATACCGAGCGATAAGGAGAGGACTTCCGCAGGTCTCTGACCTGCCGACGCTTCTCGCTGTCGGGCCGGCCGATTTGAGCCGACGACCCCTTGGCTCCCAGGCAACCAACACGGCTCCGCCACCTGCTACTTCAACTGCCCTCATCTCCTGTGGCGACCCTCGCCGTGCGTCCTCGTCCACCGGCGTCCGTCGTGATCGTCACCCCGATAGTCACTCAGTCCGTTGTCGGCTGCGTTCGGCTCTCACTGTCCATGCCTGCCGAGGAAGGCTGGTGTTCTCTTCCGCTGCGCTGCTTGGTCAGCAGGACAACGAGTTCTTCACGAGCAGCAAGGTCACCTGCGGCAGCCATCGCGCGCAGGTCAGCTTCTCGGCCCTGCTCGGAGACAAGCTCAGCGAGCAACCTGCGGGCAGGGATGCTTCCCTCGCCGGCAAGCCGCCGCAGCTCCCCCTCGTATGCGGCGAGCCGTTGCCGACCGTTACCGCTCTGCTCGTCACACACAGAAGAAACTCTATCTTGGCTGTTACGGGCAAGCATCTCGGCAGCGAGGGTGTCGGCAGCGTCACGTTCCCTGTTTCGGCGAATGATCTCTCTTGCTCGCGAGAGAAGGTCATCGAGATGGATCGAACCAAGCCCTCCTTCCGAAGCTAGCTCGCGAACCTCACCAGACCTTCCCTCGCGCAGCAGAAGTAGTGCCAACCTCCACCGAGCATCCAAGTCCCCCGACTCGGAAAGCTTTCGCAAATCATTCTCGCGACCCTGTTTCGCCAAGAGTTCGTTCAAAGACCGACGGGCATGGGCCGCGTCGCCAAGTACAATAAGTTCTCGCAACTCCTTCTCCTGACTGTCTGCAGCCAGTAGCTGAGGCAGCCGCCATCGCGCCATGGGACTCAACGTGTACACACGGCGATACAGAGGTATGGCGCTATCCATCGAGCCGCACTGCTCAGTATTCAGCGCGAGCTGCACCAATGCATCCGTGGCATCAAGATTCGCAGAGAGGATTTCACGGAGGCCCGGCGGAAGCGGTTCGTAGTAGCGGTGTATCGACGCGTACTGCTGCAAGTAGTCCGCCACCTCGTATCCTGCGAGGCTTCCAATTTTTGACCCGGGAACCGGAAGTAGCGCTTGAATGCCGCCATGGAGCTTCTTCGACGCATGGGAAAGGGCCGCTTCAAGCCAGTTGCTGCTCGCATCAGCAATCTGCGCGCCGGTTAGATACGCCCACGCGGCTTCACTTAGCAAATCCACCGTCAGAGGTACTCGTATGCCAATGCGCCGAATGTCGATGGCTGCTGTAAGGACAGCCCAGCCATAGGGCTGGGAAACCTTTCCGTGTTCCCAGTGTTTGATTTGCTGTGGAGCGCCCGCTAGGTGCTGGGAAATACCATACTGGTTGTCGGCTAGTGCTTCAGCCAAGCGACGATCGCCGGTGGAGCTAGCTACGCGGGCGGCCTGCTCACGCTCATGCGAGCTGAACTGATCCGGTACGTCAATCACGGCGTGCGCAGCGAGTGAGAGGACTTCTCGCGCGTCTCGCCAGACGTCGTTTGCCTGCGCTTCTGGCTCAGCTTGCGGGACCGTGCTCAGTTGCTGGTAGACAGCAGGCCAAAGCATATCGACAACCACAACGGGCTGATCGGCATGCCGGATGAGCGCTAATACCTCGGTCTTCGTTAGGCCACCAGCGCCGAGATAACGAAGACTGGGAGTGTCATCGAGCCACACCACCGTCCGGCCAGGGATACCACTCTTCACCGCTTTTCGGAGGGCATCGGCACTATCGGCGAGCAGCAGTTGCCAGTCAGGGCAAACTTCGCGCACTGCCTCATACATGCTTCTGGACTTACCTGTGGAAGATGCGCCAACTGCAATCAGTAACCCGCCTTGCGACGACAGTTGACGGAATTTGGACCGGAGCGCGCGATCATAGTCGCGCACGATATACGGCGGGAGGTTCAGCCTCGTTTCTTCATCTGATTCGCCGCTAACACCATGAACGCCGACCTGTTCGGGCAGACAGTCGGCGACCGGGATCGATTGCCATGGCTGCCGTGTCTCACCGATTGTGTTAGTTGTTTTCTGCCCGTGGTCCGGCGCGGCGTTGGAGAACGGCTGCGTCCTGCTCGGCGTAACGGGGCTGAGCTGGCTTGAGAGATCTCGGCTCAGTAGAGTTTGATCGACCGTTGCTGCCGTCTGCGCGTATCGCGATGATAGGGTAACCAAGCGCCGCCACAAGGCTGTCGCTTGGGAGGCATTTCCGGCGATGGCCATCAGGCCAGCTATGGCGCTTGCTTGGTCTGCAGGATCATCGCCTTCAAGCCGCAAGTCGATCACACGTAAGCCACGAAGCAGCTGCCAGGATAGTTGGCCCGAAGCGCGAGAGGATGCCAACGGAATCCCTGCGACGCTCGCAGCTTTGGATACCGCCTCGTCAAGCATTCCCAACCGACCCCGCACCTTCCGATTCATGGCGCGAGGAGCTGCTATCGCCGCGCGGAATCTCTTTTCATTGCGATGCGTGCGAGCGAACTGCGCTAGTTGAGCGACCTCCTGACAGGCCGTGTGTGGGCCCGCAATAGCCAGTCCGAGGCGAACTCGATCCAAGTCAATATCAGCACTATGATCGGCAACCATGCGTAAGTAGTCGGCGAGTAGCTTTATGAATTCTGAATTTCGGGAGGTAATTGTAGGGTTGCGTCGCACACCGATGTGCAGCCGCCGCTCACCTGACTCGCATTCACCGATTACCATCAAATCATCTACTGGGTGATACGCTCCCTGCTGAAAGCGCACCTCAGTCGGCGTCACGTCCTCACCTAGGCCCCGCGCTGGTGACCGCCGCAAGAGAGCAGCAAGGAGGAGTGCGCCATAGGTGTGCTCCAGTATCGTCCCGCCACCGCCGGTTGAGTATGGGCTGGCGCTTCCCTTGGTTGTGGGGGCCGATGTCACGCCTCGCACGCCTCCTTAGGCTTCCAGCCAGGTCACTGGCGGGCATGGGAGTTCATTATTGTTCATGCAGCGCCACCGTTCAGTGTCGGAAAGCATCGAAGGTCTACACCAGACGTGCGTCCGATTTCCGCGCGTCGGCCACGCCGCGTCCCCACCACTCTTGTACCCAGGCATGTCCAACCCGTCTCCCGTTGATCCGCCCTCCTGGGGGAGCGGGCCGCCGACCGGCCGCCACGTCATCAAGCGGACCTTGACGCACGTACGGGCGCTGGCGGGTCGGGCGGTGGTCTGCTCGGCTTGCCCGGGTCGATGGCAGGCGGGATGGCTCCTTCCGCAACCACCTACGGACCGTCACCCGCCGACGGAGCCCCGGCCATCCTGGAGCCGGAGCGCCCCCGCCGGAGGCGCAATAGCCGCAACCCCGCGACCGCCGCCAGGTCACCGACGCGGCCGGCGTGCGCTCCCTACGCCGGCCGGCTGCCGGCCCACCACCCACCGGTCAAACGGCCTTGTCGTCATGCGGCGGCCCTCCGGGCTTCCCGCTATCCGCGCCAGCCGCCGGGCGTCAGGCGTGACGGCCGCAGAGCGACAGCGGCAGCGGCCGGCGCACGCCCAGGTGGCGGCGCGTGCGGCCCGTCAAGGGCCGCCTTGATGAGGCATTGAACCTCTGCGCTGTGCCGTTAGGCGCTGGTGTGGTGTACGTGATAGGTCCTAACGACTGCTTCAACCTGCCCTCCCAGCCGAATGATCTTCTCCCGCTCGATCAGCGTTGCTCCGACTTTGACCTGGAACAGTGTTGCTAAGCGTGCATCGGCTGGCATCTCTCGCTGGCTGGTGCCCGGCTCGTTCGCAGGGTTCGGCGTATGGCGGGCCGCATGTGTGCCCCGGCCGTGTTCGGTGGCGGCATAGCCCTCCTCCCGTAGCGCAGCTATCGCCTTGCGGATCGTGCCGCGGGCCACCTGGAACTCGGCGGTGAGGGCGCTTTCGGCTGGCAGCAGGGCGCCGGGTGGGATGGCGCCGCTCTCAATTCGCTCTCGTAGCTCGTCGGCGATGACGCGGTAACGAGGTTGACCGTAGTGCGGGGTGGGCACCTGGTCACCGTACCTGGCACTTGTCTTACCAAGTGCCAACCGGAAGCGTCGTTTTGATGTGTAGACAACTCATCCACTTGTAGGTACGTTTCTGGGTGTGCGGCTGGGATGACGCCTTGTATCAGGGGTGGTGCTGCGTCGGCCTGGTCGTGTGTGAGGCGCGGCGTCCTGGTGGGCAGGTTGCGGTAGCCGTGCGTACAAGGTGGTTCGGCGATATCCGACCCGTCCGGTGTCGGACGGTGCGCCGTGCCCTCTGTCGGGCCGGTGGCCGGTCAATCCCCCTGATCGGTCACCGGCTCTCCTACACCTGGAGGTGCGGTGCCTGGCTCTCATCGTCGACGTCCCTGGTTTCTGTCCTGGCGGTCCCGCCGACAGCCGAACCGGGTCACACCCGGAGTCGGAAGCCGCTCCGACGCTTCCGCTCCTGCTCGTAACGCCGGTCCGTTGCGCTGGGCGGTGGAGCGGACCCGTGAACTGCCGGCGCTGCGTCATGCGCCGCTGCTGACCCGGGGTCAGATGGTCCGGGGCAACGGCGGGCGGTGGCCGCGATGAGTCAGACGGGCCGGCGGCCTGCCGTGGCGAGCCATCCTGCGTGGTGCGTGCCGGATCGGTGCGGGCATTTGGTGCCGCCTGTGCTGGCCCACATGGCGCGACGCCATCGGGGCGCGCTGTTGCGGGTCGGTGAGGTCCGGTCGTCCGGGCTGGTCGTGTCGTACCTGATCGGCTCCGACGACGAACCGCCGACGGTCGTGGTGCACGCCTCCTGCCGGGCCGGCGCCGGCTGGGCCGAACTCACCCTCCCGCAAGCCGCGCATCTGGTCGACCAACTCGGCTCACTACTGGCACAAGCCGGTGATCCAGGGGAGGGCGAGCATGGGCGCCAGTGACGAGCCGACCGACGTCCAGGCGGCCAACACCGCCGACGAGGCGTCGTGTCCTGACTGGTGTCGGGGCTGCGGGCCGGACGATCCGATGCATCGAGGGCTGCTCGCCACGATCGGCAGCGAGCGCAGCGGCTGGGTGAGCGTGCAACTGCTTCTGGACCGTTTCCGGCGCCGCGACCCGGTCGTCAAGGTCGACGCGACCCGCTACGGGGCGTCGCAATCGGTGCTGCTGTCGCGGGGCCAGCTCGATCGGCTGATCTACGAACTGACCTACGCCCGGTGGCGGGTGATGGCCAAGGGGCAACCGTTGGAGGGACGCTATGACCGCCACTGACCGCAGCTCCCGGCGTACTCCGGTCGCTGCTCAGCGTTCGCGTCGGCCGGTGGTGGCGGTGGATCCGGTGCCGGAGCGGCCGGCGGGTGGGACCACCTGGCAGTCGTTGGAACGTCTAGGGGGTACGGTGACCGGTGTGCATGGCCGGGACTGGCGCCCTCGTTACCTGCAACTCGCCGAAGAGTTGCGGGCCAAGATCACGAGCGGAGAACTCGCGCCCGGCACACTGATGCCGAGCGAGACTGAGCTGGCCGACACGTCGGGCCTGTCGCGGACGAGCGTCCGTAACGCCATCCGCCAGCTCCGGGAATGGGGTCTGGTCCGCGCGGAGCAGGGGCGCGGCACCTACGTGCGGGCACCCCGCCAGCGGGTCCGGCGTCGCAACGCGGAGCGGTATCAGTGGGAGAAGGACAGGGTCCTACTCGACCAGGACGAGCGGCTCAAGACCGGCGCGACCGAGCACGACACCGGCCTCACCGTCGATGACCTCAAGTTCCACGCCGAATACACCCGCGTCGAGGCGGACGTGGATATGGCGGCAGCGTTGCAGGTGGAGCCGGGTACGGCGTTGTTGCGTCGGGTGTACTGGACCTCGTCGCGGCACGAGAACGCGCCGCTGACCATGTCGTACTCGTACCTGCCCTATGACCTAGTGGCCGCGAACCCGGACCTGCTCGACCAGAACAACGAGCCCTGGCCCGGCGGCTCACAACACCAACTCCACACCATCGGCGTCGAGCTGGACCGAATCGAGGACGAGGTTCGGGCGCGTCCGCCGTCACCCGATGAGGCCGAACTCCTCGACATCGACCCCGGCGTCTCGGTGCTGACCGTGCGGAAGACCTCCATCGACACCACCGGCCGCATCGTCGAGGTCGCCGACGTGGTCATGCCGGGTGACCGGACCGAGCTTGTCTACTCCCACACACTCCAACGGTGGAAAACTTGACGCAGCTCGTCTCGGTCATCACCCCAGTTCACGCGCCCAGCATCGAGTATCTGGCCGGCGCGTACGACTCGTTGGTCAAGCAGGACATGCCCGACGGGTGGGACTGGCAGTGGCTCGTCCAGGAGGACGGGCAGACCGGCGCCCTGGCTCAGGTGCTGCCGGACGACCCTCGCATCAGCATCGGCGGCGGTCGTCCCGGCGGCCCGGGTGTTGCCCGCACCCTCGCTCTTGCCCGTGTCACCGGGCAATACGTCAAGGTGCTGGATGCAGACGACCAGCTCACCGCAGGCGCACTCGCCCGGGACATCGCCGCCTTCGACACTCACCCGCACATCGGCTGGACGACCTCGCGCGTCCTGGACCTGATGCCCGACGGGTCAACTGTCGGATGGGACAAGGATCCGGCCGGCGGACCTATAGCCCGCGGTGCCGTCCTGGCGTTCTGGCAAGCCAACGGCTACCGCGCTCAGGTCCACCCCGCCACCCTCTGCATCCGCCGGGACCTGCTCCTGGCCCTCGGCGGCTGGATGGCCCTACCCGCCTCCGAAGACACCGGCCTGCTCCTGGCCGCCAGCGCCGTCAGCGCAGGCTACTTCACGCGGGAACACGGCCTGCTCTACCGCAAGTGGCCCGGCCAGGTCACCAGCCAAGCCGCCCACCGCGAACCCACCGAGTACGAAGGCCGCATGAAAATCATCGAGGCCAGAGCCGTAGCCCTGGCCACGATGCTCCCGAACGGACTGCCGGTCACTCCTGCGGCGTAGCCTCATGCCCCGGCATCCCGTGGGTGCGCCGCCGCTCCTTCATCTCGGCCTCGTAGATGTGCCGTCGACCGCCGGCCAACTTGTCCCGGGCGTGCCGCTCGACCTCCTGGAACGCCGCGTAGTAGCCGTCGTCGAACTCCTCCATGATCTGGAACGTCCAGCGACCAGGTAGGACGTTTCGGCCTAGCAGCTCCCGCTCTACCCGCTCGGCGATCTCGTCGTGCCCTGCGTGCCGCAGCAACTCGACCACCCGATCAAGGGTGAGGTCCGCGCCGCCGACGAGCTGATGCGCGGAGTACAGGTGCCCGCGTACACGGTGGATCGTTTCCAGAGCTTTGCTCAACTCGCCCAGCGCTTCGACGGTGGCGTCATCGACCCCCGCCGGCCGGGAGTGTTCCTCGTCAGTTGATGCGTCATGACCTGGCATAGCTGCCGACATACCCCCAAACCGGGGCCATAACAAGTCGCGCCGCATCGCCGACTTCCCGGTCCATGCCGCCGGTGCTCGCCGAAACTTGTTGACTTGTCTGCCAAGTGCCGTCTACCTTGGACGCAGCTTGGCAGACAAGTCAACAACCTGGAGGGTGAGCTATGGCTCTGCGTGGCGGTACGAGGTTCGCCGTGCGTTGTGAGGACGTGTTCCCGGCGGGGTGCGCGTTGGTGCCCGAGTCGCTGGGTGAGGTGGAGGACTACGACGAGAAGACGGGTCGACGTAGCCCGGCCAAGGACAAGCTGACCGGTCAGCGGGTGTGGCAGGTCCGGGTAATGGACCTTGACCCTGAGCTGGGGAAACGGTCCCGGGAGACGACGGTGAAGATTTCGGCTGACTACCAGCCGGTGCCGCCGACGGGTGCGCCGTTCGAGGCGGTGGAGTTCGAGGGCATGACGGTCACGCCGTACGTGGCGAACAACGGCCGGATGGCGTACTCGCTGCGGGCGACCGCGCTGCGGGCTCCGGCGGGTGTGGCTGGCAACAAGAAGGCGGCGGCGTAGTCGCTGTGAAGGTGGGCGGGGCTGTCTGATCTTGGCGGACGGCAGCCCCGCCCTTCTCTGTCTCTTCCCCCTGCTCGTAGCGAGAGAGGTAGTGACGTGTCCAAGGGTAGGCGTCGGGCCGGCCATGGCTGGCCCCGGTGTGGCGTGTGTCAGGTCCGGTTCGATCCGGGCACGGGTGCCGACGGTCGATGTGACGGCTGTGTCGGGCAACTCGTGCTTCCGTTCCCTCCGGTCCGTGATGCGGCGGGCCGGTTCGTGTCGCTGCGGGGTGCCAAATGATTCGGCGGCCTCGCGGTGAGGTGGTGATGACCTCGGCCGGGGATCTGTTGGTGGTCCGGCCGAAGCGGTTCGTGTTGCCGGTCTGGGCGGTGGTGCTCGGGCTGGTGCTGCGCTGGTCCGGGCGGGCTATCTGGTGGTGCCTGCGGCATCCGGTGGCCACCGGCTCGGCGCTGCTGGCGCTGTGGCTGTACGTCGAGTTCGGCTTGTTCGGGCTGGTGGTGCCGCTGGTGCTGGGGTCGGCGGCCTCGGCGGTGTGGCGGTGGCGGGACGAGTCGTCCTGGTGGACCTGGTTGGCGGGTCCGCTGCTCGGGTCGTTCCGGCGGGTGTTCGTCTACCGGCGGGTGTGGCGTGAGGCCATGACGCTGTGCGGGCTCGCCGAGACGTACGACCATCGGCCGGTTCTGCCGCAGCTGCTGCGGGTGCGCTCGGATCAGGCGCTAGACGTGCTGACCGTCCGCATGGTGCGGGGCCAGACGCCGGAGCAGTTCCAGGCGGTCAGCGCCAACCTGGCGTATGCGTTCGGCCGGCGGCACGTCCGGGTCTACTCCGAGCGTCCCGGTGATCCGCCGATCCGGACCGGTCACGCTGCCTGGCTGCTGCGGCTCGTTGACCGGCTGCGCTACCGGGACCGGCCGACGGTGGTCTACCTGGCCCTGGTGCGTACTGATGCGCTGCGTACCGTGGTGCCGCCGTTCCCGGTGCCGGCGGTGCCGGACTTCACCGCGCTGCCCCTGGCTCGGCGGGAGGACCTGCGGACCTGGTCGCTGCACCTGCTCGCCACGCACGTCCTCGTCGGTGGCGCCACCCGCTCCGGCAAGGGCTCGGTGCTCTGGTCGCTCGTCCGGGTCCTCGGCGGCGGGATCGCCTCCGGTCTGGTGCGGCTCTGGGTGATCGACCCCAAGGGCGGGATGGAGTTCGCGCTCGGGCGTCCGATGTTCGCCCGGTTCGCCTGCAAGTCGTTCGAGGCCATGGCCGACCTCCTCGACGAGGCCGTCACCGTCCTGCGCGAGCGTCAGACCCGGCTTGCCGGCACGGTGCGGGTGCACACGCCGACTGAGGCTGACCCGTTGGTCGTGGTCGTCGTCGACGAGATGGCCGCGCTGACGGCGTATCTGCAAGATGTCGAGCTGCGCAAGCGCATCGCGTCCTCGCTGGGGCTGCTGCTGTCTCAGGGTGCCGGCGTCGGCGTCCTGGTGGTGGCCGCGTTGCAGGACCCGCGTAAGGAGGTGCTGCCGTTCCGGGACCTCTTCCCGACCCGCATCGCGCTCGGCCTGACCGAGGCGTCACAGGTCGACATGGTGCTTGGTGACGGTGCCCGCAACCGGGGCGCTCTTGCCGACCAGATGCCCCGATGGGCCAAGGGCGTCGGGTACGTGATCCTCGACGGCACTCCCGACCCGATGCGGGTCCGGTTCTCGTACGTCAGCGACGACGACATTCGCGACATGGCGCGGCAGTACCCGGCTCCGGCCGACGCGGCGGACATCCTCGCCCAGGTCGGCCGGGAAACCGCCACCGAACCGGCCCGGCCTCCGCTGCCGCGTAAGCCGTCCGGCCCGCTGCTGCCCGAATCGCTGCGCAATCTGCTCGACCGAGACAGCGGGGGTGGGGCGCGGTGACCGCCACTCCGACCGGCCGGCGCTTCTACCGGCTGCGTACCCCCGAACCGGTCACCGCCGTCTCCGTGCGCGTCGACCCGGACCGACCCGACCCGTACCCGGTCTATCTCGCCGTCGGAGCGGGCCGGCGCCGCATGTCCCTGACCCCCGACGAGGCGTGGGCGCTGTGGCGCTGCCTCTCCGAAGCCGTCGCCTCCCTCGGAACCCCGCCCGACTACATCCGCACCGACATCCGACCGGCCAGGAGGTAACCGCCGTGACCCCCCTCACCCGCATCATCAACCGGCTCCGGCGTCCACTGCGCATCCGGCTCGTCGGCCCCTCCGACCAGACCGCCGCCGCCCTGCACGGCGTGGCGCACATGGTCAACCGCCGCCTCGACATGGACGGCCGGCGCATCCGCATCGACCTGACCATCCGCGAGAAGCCGTTGGAGGAGTGGCGATGACTCACCGCACCGAATCCGCGGTACGCCTGGTGATCCTGCTCGCCATCGGCACCATGGCCGGCGCTGCGGCCTTCACCCACGTGCATGACCTGTCTGTTGCCCACGGCCAGCCGCACTGGATCGGCTGGGCCAACGCCGTAGCGGTAGAGCTGATGGCGATCTACCTCGGCCTGGAGCTACGCGCCCGCCGTCGCACCGGCCGCCCCGTCGGCCTGGTCGGCGCGCTCCTGGTGGCGTTCGCGCTGCTGTCCCTCGCGGCCCAGGTAGCGGGAGCCGAACCGTCGGTGTGGGGCTGGATCGTGGCGGCGGTGCCCTCGCTGGCGTTCCTCGCGCTGGTCAAGGTCGTCCTCTCCAACGCCCCGGTCACCCGGCCCGCCGTCGACCAGCCGACCGCGCACCAGACCGAGGAACCGGAGCCGGCCATCGATGTCGAACCGGTCCACCCGGTTGAGCCGGCGGCTGTCGTCCCGGCGGTGGTGCCGCCCCGTGTCGTTCAGCCCAACCGGCCGCACGTCGTCGGGATCATCCGATGACCGCTGCCACCCTGCCCGGCCTCGAACCCGCCCCGACCCCGGCTGCACCACCTCGGCCGGGGTCGCGGGCGGCCCGCATGGCGTTGCCCCGCTCGGTTGACGTGCTCAAAGAGATCGCGGCCGAGTACGGCGTCTGCGTGCGTCCGCTCGCCATGCGCCGCACCGATCTGAACACCGGGCTGACCGAGGTCATCGACCTGCCCTGCGGCGCGACGCGGGAAGACAAGTGTGGGCCGTGCGCGAAGAAGAACCGCCGGCTGCGGCAGGCGCAGATTCGGGAGGGCTGGCACCGCGACGACGAGCCGCTACCGCCACCGGAGCCGGCGACCGAGGAACAGAAGGCGTTGGTCCTGCTGCGCGGGCATCTGGAGTTCTCCCGTGACGAGGCGTCCCGGGAGAGCCAGTGGGACCAGGTCACCGACCTCGACGAGGCGATCCTGGAAGTGGAAGAGGCGATCGCGGCCGAAGGGCTCCGGGGCCGCGTCGCACCGCCGCACTCGACCGGCGACGACGACCAGGACGACGACGACACCGGCCGGCGCCGCAAGCGTTCCACCCGGCGGCGACAGGATGCCCCGGAACTGCCTCGGCGCACGGTCGAGCGGCGCACGGTCGGCAAGACCTACACCGCGCCGGACGGGTCGATCTACCGGCCGTCGATGTGGCTGACCCTCACCCTGGACTCCTACGGCCCGGTCCGCCCTGACGGCACCCCGGTCAACCCGGATCGGTACGACTACCGCCGCGCCGCCTGGGACGCCGTCCACTTCCCCCGGCTCCTCGATCGGTTCTGGCAGAACCTGCGCCGCTGTGAGGGCTGGAACGTCCAGTACGCGGGCTGCGTCGAGCCGCAACGACGTCTCGCCCCACACGCGCACTTCGCCATCCGGGGCACCATCCCACGGGACGTGCTGCGCACCGTGGCGGCGGCGACCTATCACCAGGTGTGGTGGCCCTCGGTCGATGTCCAGCGGTACACCCTCGACCGGCTGCCGGTCTGGGACGAGCAGGCTTCGGCGTGGGTCGACCCGGACACCTGCGAGCCGCTGACCACCTGGACGGAAGCCCTCGACGACATCGACGAAGACCCGGACTCGGAACCGGCGCACGTGGTGCGTTTCGGCTCCCAGGTCGACGCCCGGGGTGTCATGCCCGGCACCGAGGACGCCGAGCGGACCATCCGCTACGTCACGAAGTACATCACCAAGCACACCGGCGACTGCCACAAGGCGACCACCGACCGGCAGCGCAAGCACCTCGACCGGCTCTGGCAGCAACTCCAGGTGACCCCGTGTACCGAACGCTGCGCGAACTGGCTGCTCTATGGGGTCCAGCCGCGTAAGGCGAACGCGAAGCTCAAGCCGGGCCGGTGCAAGGGCAAGGTCCACCAGCGGGACACCCTCGGCATCGGCGGCCGGCGCATCCTCATCTCCCGCGACTGGTCCGGGAAGACGCTCTCCGACCACAAGCACGACGTGCGGGCCTGGGTGCGGGCGTTGCTCGGCGTGACCGTCGGCCTGGATGGCGTCGACGACCAGGGCGCCACCGTCGAACCGCTCCGGCACGCCTGGGAACTCGCCCGACCCGACGACCCCGACGTGGGGCCGCTGTCCCATCGGCTGCTGCGGGCGATCGGCGAACGTGCCCGCTGGCGCTCCGAACTCCTCGCCGCGAAGGACCGGGCCGCGCAGCTCGCCGAGACCGAGTCGATGACGGGACCGGACGGCACGACGGGGGAGGGGCTGTGATGGCGGGCAACGATGGGCTCTGGACGATCCGGGACGTGGCGGCGTACCTGCGGGTGCCGACCGAGACGCTGTACCGCTGGCGCAAGGTCAAGTACGGTCCGCCGGCGGCCCGGGTCGGTCGACACCTGCGGTACGAGCCGGAAGCGGTCCGATCGTGGTTACGTGAGCAGGCGGCGGCCTGATGGCACACATCGAGGATCGCTGGTACAAGACGCTGCGTCACCCGGGCGGGCGACGGGAACGGGTCAAGACGGAACTGTTCGGCAAGGGCCTGCGCTACCGGGTGCGGTACATCGGCCCGGACGGCAAGGAACGCAAGAAGTCGTTCCCTGACCGCGCCAAGCGAGAGGCTGAGGCGTTCCTCGTCTCGACCGAGTCGGACAAGCTGCGCGGCTCGTACGTCGACCCGGTCGCAGGCCGGATGACCTTCGCGGAGTACGCCGAAACCTGGCTCCGTACGCGCTCGTTCGACGAGTCGACCCGGGAGAGCACCGAGTTCCGGGTACGCAAGCACCTGCTGCCGTTCTTCGGCTCTCAGAAGTTGGCCGAGATCAAGCCGGGCCACATCCGGGAGTGGGACGCGGGCATGGTCGGCAAGCTGGCCCCGGCGACTCGGGCCGTGGTCTTCGCCCACCTGCGGACCATCCTCGGCGCGGCCGTCGACGACGAGCGGATCGCCAAGAATCCGTGTTCGGCAAAGTCGGTCAAGCCACCGCGACCGGTGCAGCGCCGCGTGGTGCCCTGGCGGTACGAACAGGTTTCGGCAATCCGCGGTGGGCTCGCCCAGCGGTACCGTGCGATGGTCGACCTGGGCGCCGGCTGCGGTCTGCGGCAGGGGGAGATCCTGGGGCTCGGCGTCGATGATGTCGACCTCGATGCAGGCTGGGTGCACGTCTCGCGTCAGGTAAAGCTCGTCCGGTCCCGGCTCGTCTTCGGGCTACCCAAGAACGACCGTGACCGTCGGGTGCCGCTGCCTGACTCCGTCGCCCAGGTGCTGCGCCAGCACATGAAGGACTGCGACCCGGTGACGCTCACGCTGCCGTGGGAGAACCCGGCCGACGAGGAGCGGGTCACGGTGCCGCTGCTGTTCACCACCACCCGCCGGGGTGCGATCAACCGGCGCACCTTCGACAACAAGAGTTGGCGGCCCGCTGTCGTGGCGGCCGGCATCACGCCGACCCGGTCCACCGGGATGCACGCGCTTCGCCACTTCTACGCCTCGTCGCTGCTCGACGCGGGGGAGAGCATCAAGGCGCTCGCGTCGTACCTCGGCCACGCCGACCCCGGCTTCACGCTCCGCGTCTACACCCATCTGATGCCGGCCAGCGAGGAACGCACCAGGCAGGCTATTGACAGCCTGTTCGATCCTGCGGCTGGCGAACCAGGGCTGAGCGCGTGACGACGACTCCGGATCTTGCCCCGACCACCGAGCGGTGCCAGGCTTCCCAGATGACCTTGCTTAGCCTGATCGAGACGACTTCAGGGCAGTATTCGTTGCTGCTGGAGGCGGGGACCACGCCGGTTGACGACCTGATTCGAGAGCTTGATCACGAGCCCAACGGGTACTTCTGGGAAGGCGTCGCACAAGTTCTCGTGAGCACCGAGGCCCCGACGCTTGAAGGCCGGTTCGCCTATGACCCCGAGGCTGGCATGTTCTGCGCCTACGGGACCGATCGGAGCGCGCTGGAAGATCTGGCAGCCCGGATGAACGTGGTCGTGACCGATGGCGAACGCTTGCGGCGGCTGGTCTCGGAGGCCAAAGCGAGCGGGTTCGAGTTCGACGACTGACAGCCAGCTCAGCCGGCGGCGTGCCACGCACCCGCAGAGCCCGAACGCCCTGGCGACGCCCTGAGCAGGCTTACGAAAGACGGAACGCCTGCTCAGGGTGCGTGCAAACTCCATAATCCGGCGTACAGGTCGACTCGTCCGTCGCCCACCAGCTCAGAGCCCCGATCAAGGCTCTGAGCTGGTCCTATGTTCGGGTGTCGGTGGTCGTTCTTGGTCAACACTGGCCGGCATTTGACGCTCTGAGGACGTCCGGACGTTCTGGGTACGCCGGTCCGTGGTCGTTCACAGGTGCTCGCCGGCTTGGCTGCTCGCCGGCCCTGGAGCCTCTGCTGCCTTGGCCCCGCCTGCCGCAGTGTCTCGTCCTGGAGGTGTCCGTTCGGACTACTGCCAGACTGGATCTTGGTGGGTACCCCGCCCGTGCGGTGCATGAATGTTTCCCCTCTGGGTTCTCTTGCTGACACTTGAGGAAACACCGCTGTGGCCCCCGGCGCCGGGGCCTCTTACATGGCTTGATGACATGGCGGTGGGCTTCCGTAGTCCGGTTGCGGGAAGGAGCGGTCGCCGATGCCTAGCGAGGGAGCCCCATGACGACCTACCGGCGTCGTAGGCATTGGAGACGTGGCCACTGGGTCAATGACCACCGCGTCAATCGCTCCCGCTCCACTGCACGCTCCCGGCCGAGTTCCGCCCCGACCGTAACGGGCGGAGTGGGCTGTCTGTGGATTGTCGCGGCCATGATCGCGATCCCGTTCGTTGCCATCTACTGGATCGTGAAGGCGTACATCAAGTGGCCAGCCGCGCGGGTCGTCCTTTTCACCATCATGTGTATCGACACCGTCGTAGCGGGCGTGGGTGCGGCGTCGCAGGATGCCGAGATGTGGCCGGCCGCAGCACTCTTCGCGGTGATTAGCGCGCTGATGGGCTGGCACGTGTGGCACACGTTTGCTCGTCGTCGAAAGAATGCAGAGGGCGTGGCGACTGTCGAAGCGCCCCCGGTTCCACGGGGCTTGGACCGGGCCAAGCGGACGCCGAGGGCGTGGGATCGGTGCCGGGGCGACTCACGTGCCGTGCGGGAACCATTGTCGAGACGATGCGGGCAGCAGCAACAAGCCGACAACGGCAGCGAAGGCCACCATTCGTAACACCGTCCATGCGTGGATATCGGGGAGTTCCACCAAGGCGTACGCGATGTTGAAAGCGGCGAAGCCGGCCGTCGTGGTCCGGGCTCGCCCGACCTGGTGCCACAAGCCGTACGTGAGGGCCAGCGAGAGAAGGATCAGTCCCACGGCGAAGATTGTCGCCCTTGGCTCGGTGGCCCTGGGGGCGGTGCTCGTCTTGATCTGGGCCGCCTGGATGACGTTGCCTAGCAGGAAGATGATCGCGGCGGCGACGACCGGGGTGGGAACGCGTCGTCGACCCTGATCGATCATCGGCACATGGTAGGTGTGGATCGCTCGGGTCGACCAGGCGTGATCGACGGATCGCGCGGGGCGCGCCGGTGGCGGCTCGCGGGGCAGCGGGGTGGGTGGGCTGCCGTTAGGGTCCGGGGATGATGGAGAGCCGCCCCGACCATGTGGTCACGGCGATGATGGCGAGCACGGGCGACGAACGTGCCGTGCTCGACGCGTTTCTCGATTTTCATCGCGCCGTGCTGCTCGGGAAGCTGCGGGGGATCTCCGAGGCCGACGCTGCCCGGCGACTGGTGCCGTCGGCAACCACCCTCGCCGGCCTGGTCAAGCACCTCACGATCGTTGAGCGGAA
The DNA here is from genome assembly GCF_019697375.1 of Micromonospora tarapacensis. Lineage (NCBI taxonomy): Bacteria > Bacillati > Actinomycetota > Actinomycetes > Micromonosporales > Micromonosporaceae > Micromonospora > Micromonospora tarapacensis. The sequence goes on from NZ_JAHCDI010000004.1 coordinate 354,850, forward strand.
CTGGTTCCGGTGTCTGCTCGCGCCCGGCCCGGGGGACGTCTATCTCACCTCCGAGGAGGACGCCACGGCCAGCTTCGCGTTGGCTGAGGGTGACACCGTCGAGCGGTTGACGGCGGCGTACGAGTCGGAATGCGCCCGGTCGCGGGAGGTGGCGGCCCGGTTCGACCTCGACCATGTGGTGCCTCACCCGCAGCTCGGGGAGGTTTCGTTGCGCTGGATCCTGGTGCACCTGATCGAGGAGACGGCCCGGCACGTAGGCCATGCCGATATTCTCCGCGAACTGACCGACGGCTCGACGGGCGCCATCTGACCGAGGTTCCGGCGACTCGCGGATCAGGCGGGGGCGAGGAGTTTGGCGAGACGTTCGGCCACCGGCGGGGCGTGCAGGTGCAGGCGGGCGACGTTGATGGCGTCGGCGCCGACCACCGAGAGCAGCGCGTGCGGGCCGACCGCGTACACGGCGAAGTAGCCGGCCTCGTTGCGGACGGTGGACTGGCGGAATTCGCCCTGGCCGAGGCGGAGGCTGACCTGCCGGCCGAGGCCGAAGGTCGCCGCCGCCATCGCGGCTAGGTCGTCCGGGTCCAGGGTGTCGGGCACGTCGTGCGCGATGAGCAGGCCGTCGACCCCGCCGAGGACACTTCCCTGCACCCCGGGAATCTGTAGTCGCAGCTCGTGCAGTTCGGTGCCGATCGCCGGGTACGGCAGCGACGGGTCACCGGCCAGCGACGGGGGAAGCCTGACCGGTGGCGGTAGGTTCGGCTGCTGCGCGGTACGGCGGGGGAGGAAGGTGTCGCCGGTGCTCACAGTTCCAGCTGCTCCTCGATGCTGCGCAGCCGGTGCCGGGCGAGCGCCAGGTTGGACCGGGTCTTGCTGAGCATGAGGTAGAGGAACAGCCCCTTGCCGTTGGAGCCGTTGAGCGGCCGGATGATGTGGTACTGGCTGCCGAGGGTGATCAGCATGTCCTCGATGTCGTCGTTCAGCTTCAGCATCTCGATGGTGCGCATCTTGGCGCGTACCACGTCGGTGTTGCCGGCGGCGGCGACGGTGAGGTCGATCTCCGGCGTGCCGCCGGCCACGCCGAGGGTCATCCCGCTGGTGTAGTCGACGAGCGCGATGCCGATCGCGCCGTCGATCGTCATGGCGTCCTTAAGGGCGGAATCCAGGTTGGCCACGTGCCTCTCCAGGGTCAACTGACGGAGAAATCTCGGACGAGAGTTGCACAGGCAACCTGCTGTCCGCACCTTGTGTAGCGCGATCAGGCTGAGCGGGCCACGGTGGGTGACCACCGAGGCGGCCGAGAAACGCCGCTGCGGTTGATGTCTCGCGGACGTGTCCGTCTGCTAACCGTTCCTCAGCGGCAGAGCGAGCTGGCAGCCTCAGCGATCCCGCCGGGTGCGCCCCGCGCAGCTCGTCGCCGAGCAGATCGCCGGCGACCGCGACCAACTCGGTCAGGTACCGCCGCGGCTCATCCCTGCTCCAGTTCTCCGGGCTCGCCCCACGGCATCCCGGCGGGCAGGAAGAACGCCGAGGTCTCGGCGCCGAGGGCATGCCGGATGACCAGCCGGGCGTGCTCGTCGAGCTCGGGCAGCCGGCTGGGCGGGAACCATCGCACGTCCAACGACTCGTCGTCGTTGACCCGTGCCTCGCCACCGAGTAGGCGGCAGTGGAAGCCCAGGTTGAGATATTCGCAGTGATCCCCGTTGGGGTACGTGTGCGGGTGCGACACCGCACTACTGAGCCGCAGGGGTTCGACCTCCAGCCCGGTCTCCTCCAGCACCTCGCGGACGACCGCGGTGGCCGGCTGCTCGCCCGGCTCGACGAAGCCGCTCACCACGGACCATCGCCCGTCGTCGGCGCGCTGGGCGAGCAGTAGTTCGCCCGCGTCGTTGCGGACGACCGCGCTCACGCTCGGTAGCCAGAGCAGGTCATGGCCGACGTGCTTGCGCATCCGCAGGATGTAGTCCGGTACGCCCATCCGGCGACCTTAGCCGCCGGTGATCACCGCTGCACATCCGGCCGGGCGGGTCTGATTCCGCAGTTCAGGCCCGCCGGCCGGGGAGCACGTCTACTGTGGAAGTGCCTGGTGACTTGCGGTGTTCCGGTGGCGGGCGGTCGTTTCCCGGTGCACAGTGATCCCATGAGCGACAGCGGACGTGGACGCTACTACTGGTGTACGCGACACCACCGGGTCGAGACCGACGCCGACGTGTGCCCGGCCCGGCACGTTCTCGGACCGTACGCCTCAGCCGCCGACGCGGAGAACGCCCTGCAACAGGTGCGGGAGCGCAACGAAGCGTGGGAGGCCGAGGACGACCGTTGGGCCGGGGAGGACAGGTAGACGCCGCGGGAACGCCTCCCGCGTCGAGGTACGGCGTGCGTCGCGAGGGCGGCGGCACGTCCCCAAGGAGGGAACCGAGATGGCCGAAGCGCAACAGGCCACCCGCCCGGCCGCGAAACGTACGCCCGCGAGGAAGACCGCCGCGACGGAACGCACCGCGGGCCTCGCCCGTACCCCGTCCACCCGGCGCGCCAACGGCACCGCCCCGGCGTCCAGGGCGAGTTCGTCGGCGCGGAAGAGCACCACCGCTGAGAAGGTAGCGACGCGGAGGGCAGCGACGAAGAAGGCGGCGCCCGCGAAGAAGACGGTGTCGGCGAAGGCCGCACCGGCGAAGAAGGCGGCCTCGACGTCGGCGCGGACCGCCACCGGTGCCCGCCGGACCACCACGGCGGCGAAGGCGCCCGCGAAGAAGGCGGCGACCGCGCGGACCACGGCGGCGAAGGCGCCCGCGAAGAAGGCGGCTACCGCGCGGACCACGGCGGCGAAGGCGCCCGCGAAGAAGGCGGCGACCGCGCGGACCACGGCGGCGAAGGCGTCCGCGAAGAAGGCCGCCCCGGCGCGCAAGGCCGCCCCCGCGAAGAAGGCGACGAGCGCACGGAGCACGTCGCCCGCGCGCAAGGCGCCGGCGAACAAGGCGACCTCGGCGGCGCAGAAGGCGGCGGCGCGGAAGACCTCTACGGCGTCGGCCCGGAAGACGGCGGCGAAGGCGCCCGCGAAGAAGGCCGCGGCGAAGAAGGCGCCCGCGAAGAAGGCGCCCGCGAAGAAGGCCGTCGCGAAGAAGGCGCCCGCGAAGAAGGCCGTCGCGAAGAAGGCGCCCGCGAAGAAGGCCGTCGCGAAGAAGGCGCCCGCGAAGAAGGCCGTCGCCAGGAGTACGGGGCGCGCGGCTTCGGCCGGGCGGGCTGGCGCCGCGCGGAAGGCGGCCGGCTGACCCGGCGTACGCCGAACGGCCGTCGCCCGGGGGAGGGCGAAGCGCGCGGGGCGCCGTCAGGATTGACCCATGGTCATCCGACGCGCCGTCGGACCCCGCATCGACTTCGGCGCGTTGCGCCGTGAGCTGGGACTGCCCGTGGCCTATCCGGAGGCGGCGCAGCAGGAGGCCGACGTGGCCGCCGCCGCGCCGCCCCGGCCGGGCGTCGACCGGGCGGCCGTGCTGTGGACCATCGACCTGGACGCCGACGCGGGTCGGCTGCCGGCGCCGATCACCCTGCTGCCCGAGATCGGCGCCCTGCTTCCCGCCCGGGGGCTGCGTCGGTGAGCGATCAACCTGCCGATCCCCGAGCAGGACGTGGCGGCCGATGGCGACGGGTGGCGGCTGGTGCTGCGGGCGCCGGTGCCGATGGAGGAGCACAATGCGCAGATCTCGCTGCTCACCGGGATGGCCGCCGCCGACCTGATGCTGGCGGGCGCGCTCGCGGCCTGGTTTCGGCTGCGGACGGGGCGCCCGCTCGGATCCTGTCGGGCTGAACCGTTTGCGCCATCACCTGGGCAGCGTGGTTTGTCACAGCCCCGGTCGCTGCTGCCGGGCCAGCGCATTTGGAAGGATGACGACCATGGCATACGACGCGAGTGCGCTGCCCGACGTGTCCGGGCTCACCATCGGCATCATCGGTGGCACCGGGGATCAGGGTCGGGGGCTCGCCTACCGGTTGGCCCGAGCCGGTCAGGCGGTGCTGATCGGCTCCCGTTCGGCCGGGCGGGCGGCCGAGTCGGCCGGCGAGATCGCCGCGCTGCCCGGAGTGTCGGGCGTCGGCAGCGTCACCGGGGCCGACAACGACGAGGTGGCCCGCCGCAGCGACGTCGTGATCATCGCAGTGCCCTGGGACGGGCACGCCGCCACCGTCGGCGCGCTCGCCGAACCGCTCGCCGGCAAGATCGTCATCGACTGCGTCAACCCGCTCGGCTTCGACAAGCAGGGCCCGTACGCGTTGCCCGTGCCCGAGGGCAGCGCCGTCCAACAGGCCGCCGCGCTGCTGCCCGACTCCCGCGTCTGCGCGGCGTTCAACCACGTCAGCGCCCCGCTGCTGGCCGACCCGGAGATCGACCGGATCGAGCTGGACGTGCTGATCTGCACGGAGGAGCGGGAACTGGTCGGCATCGTCGGTGCGCTCGCCGCCCGCATCCCCGGCATGCGTGGCGTCTACGCCGGCCGGCTGCGCAACGCCCACCAGATCGAGGCGTTCACCGCCAACCTGATCGCCATCAACAAGCGCTACAAGGCACACGCCGGCGTCCGCATCACCGACCTCTGAGACACCTTGCCGGCTCCTCGGGGCCGCTGGGATTCGGGTAGACGGGTGGCGGATCGGACGATGCGTCGCTGAGGCCACGGCGTTTCCGGTCCGCCGGGCTCGACGGTTGAGCGGGACGGGTCGGGTGGCCGCGTTGCCGGTCAGAAGGTGACGCTGACGCCGGCCTTCTTGCATGCGGCGGTGAGTTCCGCGCCGGCCTTCTCGAAGACGGGGTTGTCCGCCGCCGTCGCCGGATCCGCGGCCGCTGCCGCCCGGCCGGCCTCCGTGCTGAACTTCCCGAGGGTGGCGGCCACCCTGCTGTCGCCGCTGCCGGTGGCGGCCAGCATCACCAGTTTCTCCTCCAGCCCGGCCAAGGCCTCCTTGAACGCGGCCGGCGACGGATCACCGCCGGACTGCAGGGCCTCGACCAGGGCAGCCTTCATCTCGTCACTGGCCTTCTTCGCCGCCTGGCAGAGCTTCTTGTCCCCCACCACGTCGGCCGCGCTGGCCGTCGACGGCGGCGCGGTGTCCGGCGCAGCCGACGCAGGGGCGGTCGGCGCGGTGGCGGACGGCGACGATTCGGCGGTGGTGGAGCCCTCGTCACCGCTGCAGGCCGTGATGGCGAGCAGCGAGGCGCAGGTCAGGGCGACAGCAGAAGTACGAAAGCGACTCACGGTCGTACACCTTAGCTGTCTACGCTGGATCGTGCTTCCCGGCGGCGGCCCTGTTGCCGGTGCCAACCGAGCGACCCGCCCGGCACCACCGCTTCCAGCCCTCCGCTCGACGGCCGGGCGCCGGAGGCCGAGGCGGCAGGCGCCGCCCGTGACCGGCACCTGACCCTTTCCGACCTGCGCGACGGCCGTACCCGGCTGGCCGGCAGCCTCGACGCCGAGACCGCGGCGCCCCGACGGACGACGGACGTCCGTGCGTCCTCCGGGCAGACCCGCAGCCCAGACGCACCCGCCTTGCACCGGCCGGGCCTGAGGGCCTGAGGGCCTGGACCCGGGACCTGGTGTCGGGACTCCATCGGTAGCGTCGCCGGCCTGCCGGCCGCCTCCTTCCTCGCCGACATCCGCAACTCCTACGACGCCATGGCGCAGGAGTACGCGGCCATGCTCCATGAAGGGCTGAACGAACGGGCTCGACCGGGAATGCCGCCACCTCCGCCGTCGCCCGCTGTCCGCCGTCACCCGGCGGCTGGCCGTCACTCGCGGACCGTCGGCGCGGGCTGGGTGGACGGACTGGTCAGAAGGTGTGTTCGGCGGCGGGGAACTGGCCGCCGCGGACCTCGTCGGCGAAGCGGTGGGTCGCCTCGCCGAGCACCTGCGCCAGGTCCGCGTAGCGCTTCACGAAGCGTGGCGCCCTGCCGGTACGCAGGCCGGCCATGTCCTGCCAGACCAGCACCTGGGCGTCGGTCTCCGGGCCGGCGCCGATCCCCACCGTGGGGATCGGCAGTTCGGCGGTGATCCGCTTGGCGATCTCGCCGGGCACCATTTCGAGCACCACCGCGAAGGCGCCGGCCTCGCCGACCGCCCGGGCGTCGGCCAGCACCTCGTCGGCGGCCTCGCCGCGGCCCTGTACCCGGTAGCCGCCGATGGTGTGCTCGCGCTGCGGGGTGAACCCGACGTGCGCCATCACCGGGATGCCGGCGCCGACGATCGCCTCGATCTGCGCGGCGCAGCGCCGGCCACCCTCCAGTTTCACCGCGTGGCAGCCGCCTTCCTTCATGAACCGGACGGCGGTGCGCAGCGCCTGGGTCGGACCCTCCTCGTACGAGCCGAACGGCAGGTCGCCCACGACCAGCGTGTGCCGGGTGGCTCGGACGACCGCCCGCACCAGCGGCAGCAGTTCCTCGGCGGTCACCGGCAGCGTCGTCTCGTAGCCGAACACGTTGTTCGCCGCCGAGTCGCCGACAAGCAGCACCGGTATGCCGGCGGCGTCGAAGATCGAGGCCGTGTACTGGTCGTACGAGGTGAGCATCGACCATTTTTCGCCGCGCTCCTTGGCGGCGAGCAGGTCGCGGGTGCGGACCCGGCGGGTGGCCGGGCCGCCGTAGAGGGCGGTCACCTCGGCCGGAGTGGATTCCACCATGATCTTCTCCTTCCTCGAGGCCGCGTACGCGGTCCCCGGGTTCTGCCGCGATCGTCGCACCGCCGGCCCCGGTCGCGGCAGGGCGCAGTGGAGGATGTCACTGTGGTCGGGCTGCCCGGCGCCCGGTCAGCCGTCCTCGCGCCAGCGGTTGGTGATCGGCAGCCGCCGGTCCCGTCCGAACGCCTTCATCGAGATTTTCGTGCCGGGAGCGGACTGGCGCCGCTTGTACTCGGCGGTATCCACCATCCGCAGCACCTTGTCCACCACGGCCGGGTCGTGGCCCGAGGCGACCAGGCCGTCACGGCCGAGGTCGCCGTCGATGTAGCCGATCAGGATCGGGTCGAGCACGTCGTAGTCGGGCAGCGAGTCGCTGTCGAGCTGCCCCGGGCTCAGCTCGGCGCTTGGTGGCTTGCCGATCGAGTTCTCCGGGATCGGCGCCGTCCCGCCCACCCGGGCCGCCTCGGCGTTGCGCCACTTGGCCAGCCGCCAGACCAGCGTCTTCCACACGTCCTTGATCGGATTGAAGCCGCCGACCGAGTCGCCGTACAGGGTCGAGTAGCCGACCGCCAGTTCGCTCTTGTTGCCGGTGGTCAGCACCAGGTGGCCCTCCTGGTTCGACAGGGCCATCAGGATGACGCCGCGTACCCGGGCCTGGAGGTTCTCCACCGCCACCCCGGACAGCGACATGTTCGCCAGGAAGGTGTCCACCATCGGCTGGATCGGCTCGACCCGGTAGTCCAGGTCGGTGCGTTTGGCCAGGTCGGCCGCGTCAAAACGGCTGTGCTCCGAGGAATGCTGGCTGGGCATGGAGACCCCGACCACCCGGTCGCCGCCGAGCGCGTCCACCGCGATGGCCGCGACCACCGCCGAGTCGATGCCGCCGGAGAGCCCGAGCACCACCGAGGGGAAACGGTTCTTGTCGACGTAGTCGCGTAGCCCGAGCACGAGCGCCTGCCACACCTCGGCCTCGTCGGCGACCGGCTCGATGATCCCGCCGGTCGCCGCCGGGCCCGCGGGTGCCGGCGGGATGTCGTCGACGGTACGGCGCACCACCCGCAACCCGTCGGCAAGCTCTGCCCCGTCGGCAAGCGTCGCTCCCTCGGCACGTTCTGCCCCCGCCGCCCCGGCTCCGGCGCGCCGGGCCCCGCCGTGCTCGGCCACGGCGGGCAGGTCCACGTCGTGTACGAGCAGGTGCTCGACGAACTGCGGCGCCCGGGCCAGCAGCGTCCCGTCGGCCGAAACGATCATCGAGTCGCCCTCGAAGACCAGTTCGTCCTGACCGCCGGTCATGTTGACGTACGCGATGGTGGCGCCGGCCTCGGCGGCCCGCCGGCGAACCACCGGCAGCCGCAGGTCGTCCTTGTTCAGCTCGTACGGCGAGCCGTTGATGTTGACCACCAGCCCCACCCCGGCCTGGCGGGCGGCGGCGAAGGGGCCGCCGGCCTGCCACAGGTCCTCGCAGATCGTCAGCGCCACGTCCACGCCGCCGAGCCGGACCACGGTCAGCATGTCGCCGGGCAGGAAGTAGCGGTCCTCGTCGAAGACCCCGTAGTTGGGCAGGTGGTGCTTGAAGTAGGTGGCCACCACCTCGCCGCGGTGCAGCAGCGCGGCGGCGTTGCGCGCGCCCCGTCCCGGCTCGGCGTCCGCGCTGACCTGTGGCGGGCCGTCGGCGTCGAGGTAGCCGACCACGACGGGCAGCTCACCCAGCCCGTCGGCGGCGAGGTCTGTGGCCAGCCGATCGAGCGCCGCCTTCGACGCGGCGACGAAGGAGCGCCGGAAGACCAGATCCTCCACCGGGTAGCCGGTCAGCATCATCTCCGGGAACAGGACCAACTGGGCGCCGGAGCCGGCGGCCCGGCGGGTCCACCGGCGCACCAGGGCGGCGTTGCCGGTGAGGTCGCCGACGCTGGGGTTGACCTGGCACAGGGCGAGACGCAGGGTGGGCATGCCCTCATCTTGCCCGAGCGGCGCGGGGTCGACACGTGGGCGGCCGACAGCGCCGGGCCGGGGCGGGGGCTGCCGGGGCGGGACCGGGGCTGCCGGACCGCCGGTCGGGAGCGGGAGACCGCCGGTCGGGACTGGACGGGACGCGACGGCGGCGGTTCGGTTAACGTCTGCGTAATCGGGTCGGTGGAGACTGGTCGGTCAGGTCGGGTGAAGCCCGGTCGAAGGCGGACAAGAGTGTCGCGGAAGGTTGGGGAAGTGGACCGTCAGCAGGAGTTCGTCCTCCGTACGCTGGAAGAGCGGGACATCCGCTTCGTCCGGCTGTGGTTCACCGATGTGCTCGGCACGCTCAAGAGCGTCTCCGTCGCCCCGGCCGAGCTGGAGGCCGCCTTCGAGGAGGGTATCGGCTTCGACGGTTCGGCGATCGAGGGCTTCGCCCGGGTCTTCGAGTCGGACATGGTCGCCATGCCCGACCCGACCACCTTCCAGGTCTTCCCCTTCGAGGGTGGGGTCAGTGGCGAGAGTGCCCGGATGTTCTGCGACATCCTGCTCCCGGACGGCGGTCCTTCCTGGGCCGACCCGCGGCACGTGCTGCGCCGGGCGCTGTCCCGGGCCGCGGAGAAGGGTTTCACCTTCTACACCCACCCCGAGATCGAGTTCTTCCTGCTGGAGAACGGGCCGCTGGACGGCACGGTGCCCGTGCCGGTGGACACCGGCGGCTACTTCGAGCACACCACCCACGCGGTGGCGCGGGACTTCCGCCGCCAGGCGGTGCTGTCGCTGGAGCGGATCGGCATCTCGGTCGAGTTCAGCCACCACGAGGTCGCCCCCGGCCAGCAGGAGATCGACCTGCGCTACGCCGACGCGCTGACCACCGCCGACAACATCATGACCTTCCGGCACGTGGTCAAGGAGGTGGCGCTCTCCACCGGGGTGCAGGCCACCTTCATGCCCAAGCCCTTCACCGACCAGCCGGGCAGCGGGATGCACACCCACCTGTCGCTGTTCGAGGGGGAACGCAACGCGTTCCACGACGCCGGTGACCCGATGAAGATCTCCAAGGTGGCGCGGGCGTTCATCGCCGGCCTGCTGGCCCACGCCCGGGAGTACACGGCGGTCACCAACCAGTGGGTGAACTCGTACAAGCGGCTCTTCCCGCAGGCCCTGCCGGACCGGGTGACCGAGAGTCCCGCGTACGTCTGCTGGGGTCACCTGAACCGCTCCGCGCTGGTCCGCGTCCCGGCGTACGGCAAGCCGAACTCGGCCCGGGTGGAGGTCCGTTCGCCCGACTCGGCCGCCAACCCGTACCTCGCCTTCGCGGTGCTGCTCGGTGCCGGGATGAAGGGCATCGAGGAGGGGTACGAGCTGCCACCCGGCGCCGAGGACGACGTGTGGGCGCTGACCAGCGCCGAACGGCGGGCGATGGGGTACGAACCGCTGCCGGAGAACCTCGCCGAGGCGATCGACGTGATGGCCGGTTCGGAACTGGTCGCCGAGGTGCTCGGCGAGCATGTCTTCGACTTCTTCCTGCGCAACAAGCGCGCCGAGTGGGAGCAGTACCGCCGCGAGGTCACCCCGTACGAGCGCCAGCGCTACCTGTCGCTGTAGCCGCCGCTGCTCGACCGGGCCGCCCGACGTTGCGCGTTGCCGATATCGTCTCGATCACCGTGCCGGCGCCCCGCCGGCCGGAGACTTCCCGGGGAGGCAGTCGGTGCTGGAGGATCTGCTCAGCGGTGCCTGGCAGAGTGTCGTGTACGGGGTCGTCGGGGTCGGGCTGATGGCGGCCGGCTTCGTGCTGGTCGACCTGCTCACCCCCGGCAAGTTGCGGGACTTGATCTGGGTACGCCGCAACTCGAACGCCGGCCTGTTGCTCGCCGCCAACCAGCTCGGCGTCGCCGGGATCGTGTTCACCGCGATCCTGACCAGCTACAGCGACTTCGCCAAGGGGCTGGCCTCGACGGTGATCTTCGGGCTGGTGGGTCTGGCCATCATGGCGCTGGCCTTCTTCGTGCTGGACCTGATCACCCCGGGCAAGCTCGGTGAGGTCGTCTGCTCCGAGGAGCCGCACCCGGTGGCCCGGGTCAGCGCCGCCAGCCACTTCGGTGCCGCGCTGATCGTCTGCGCCTGCATCGCCTGATCCGGCCACCGGTGGGCCGCACGACCACCGCGAGGCTGGTGGCATCCGGCGGCGACTGATGTCACCCGGGCGGAGACCCGCCCGGGTGACATCACGCCGGGCCGTCAGCCTGCCGCGGCGGTACGGCGCGGCGTCACTTGCCGGCGGTGTCGCCCTGAGCGCGACCACCCCAGCCGCCCGGACCGCCGAGGACACCGGCCTCCGCCGCGGCGGTGATGGCGTCGGCCTGCTCCTGGGTGAGCTTGCCGTCCTCGACCGCCTGCGCGAGCCGCTCGGCCAGCGCCTCCTTGCGCTCCTCGGCGGAGGCGCCCGGCCTGCGGTCGCCGGTGCCACCCTCGGCGCCGCCGCGGCCACGGTGGCCCGCGCCGCCGTCCGGGCGGCCCTGCGGCTGGTGCTGCTCGCGGAGCTTCTCCAGCGCCTCGGTCACCTGCTCGGTGGGCACGCCCAGCTCCTCGGCCAGCGCCTCGGCGAATGCCTGCCGCTGCTGCCCGCGCTCCGGTCGCGGGTCGTCCTGCCGCTGGTCCGTCGCGCTGGCGCTGGCGCTCGGGGTGGCCCTGTCGTCGGCGAGCGCCACGGTGGGAGCGGCGATCCCCACGCCGAGCACACCCGCCGCGGCCAGGCCGGCCAGCAGGTGCTTCTTCGAAATCGTGCGGGACATCGGTCCTCCAACTCGTCGGTGATGCGATGACGTCACCGACAGTGACTGCTCCGGCTGGGCGAGAACCATGGCGAAACTGTCAACGGGCTGGCAATCCCACCGCCGAGTTGGCTGAACCGGCCGTCCCGGCCGGTCGGGGGCGCGACGGTGGTGAGCCGCGGGCCGCCGGCGGGTCAACGGACGGCGGGGGCGGCCGTCAGGATCCCGGCGTCGGCGTCGAGGGTGGCCACGGTGCCGACCGGGACGCTGAGCTGACCGGGACCGTGGCCGATCGGCAGGCCACCCAGCACCGGCACGCCCAGGTCGCCGAGACGCTCGGCGAGCACGTCGGCCACCCCGGTGTCCCAGCCGTCGGCGCAGTCGGTGAACTGCCCCACCGCCACGGCGGCCAGGCCGTCCAGCGCACCGGCGCGGCGCAGCTGGGTGAGCATCCGGTCGACCTTGTACGGCGGCTCCTGCACGTCCTCCAGCAGCAGCACCGCCCCGGTCAGGTCGGGCATGTCCGGGGTGCCCAGCGAGGCCACCACCAGGCAGAGGTTGCCGCCCAGCAGCCGGCCGGCGGCCCGCCCCGCGACGCGTACGCCGAAGGTCTCCTCGCCCTCGACGGCGCGCACGGTCACCGGCTCGGTGGTGGTCAGCGCCGCGTGCAGGGACTCCGCCGAGGCCAGCGGGGTCCGCTCGTCCCGCCAGGCCGCACCGGGCCCGTGCACCCCGGCCAGGCGGGCACCCCGCCACAGCGCCAGTTGCAGCGCGGTGATGTCGGAGAAACCGGCCACCACCTTCGGGTCGCGGCGGACCACGGCCATGTCGATCGCGTCCACCACCCGCTGCGCCCCGTAACCGCCGCGGGTGCAGATCACCCCGCGCACCCGCGGGTCGGCGAAGGCCGTGTTCAGGTCGGCCGCCCGCAGCGCGTCCGAGCCGGCAAGATAACCCTGCCGGGCGTACGCGTTGGGCGCGAGGACCGGCCGCAGGCCCCAGCCGGTGAGCAGCTCGACGCCCCGGGCCACCCGCTCGGGTCGGGTCGGCCCCGACGGCGACACCAGCATCACCGTGTCGCCGGGGCGCAACGCCGGCGGGCGTACGACGTCGTCGGGCGCGGTGGGTGCGGTGGGTGCGGACACAGCGGCAGAGCCTAGTCCCGCGCGCCGCCCCCGGCGGCGAGACCGGATAGCCTCGACGGCGTGGCAACTGCGTTGGTGATCGAGAACGACCCGACCGACGACGCACGCCGGCTGGGGGAGTGGCTGACCGAGGCCGGGTTGGAGCTGTCGGTGGTCCGCCCGCACGCGGGTGAGGCGCTCCCCGCCGACCTCGACGGGTACGCCGCCCTGGTGGTGCTCGGCGGCGACCAGCAGGCATACCCGCGGCCCGACGGGGCGCCGGGGGCATCCTGGTTCCCGGCGGTGGAGGGGCTGCTGCGCAAGGCGGTCCGGCACCGGGTGCCGACCCTGGCTGTCTGTCTCGGCGCGCAACTGCTCGCCACCGCCCACGCCGGCACTGTCGAGCGCAGCCCGTCCGGGCCGGAGGCCGGCCCCGCCGTGGTCGGCCGGCGCGACGCCGCCGGGGCCGACCCGCTCTTCCGGTTCGTCCCGCTGATCCCCGACGTGCTCCAGTGGCACGCCGACGAGATCACCGAGTTGCCGGTCGGCGCCATCCTGCTGGCCGCCTCGACCCGCTACCCGCACCAGGCGTTCCGCCTCGGCGACCGGGCCTGGGGCCTCCAGTTCCACATCGAGTGCGACACCGCGATGATCGCCGAGTGGGCGGCCGACTCGGCGCTGCTCGCCGAGCTGGGCTACGACCCACGGCTGGTGGTCTCCGCCTGCGACGCGGTGATGGCCGACGTCGAGGAGGTCTGGCAGCCGTTCGCCGCCCGGTTCGCCGCGCTGGCCCTCGGCGAGCTGGACGACGACAGCGGGTCGCGCCGCAGCCTGCCGCTGCTCGGGCACTGATGGGCCGGCAGACCAGCGCCACGGGCCGGCTCGCCCGCTACGGCTTCGGGATGGCCGACGACCACGCCGGTGCCCGGGCCGCCGACCTGCTCGGGCCGGACGGCCTCGACCTGTGGCGGCCACAGACCCAGGAACCCACGGACGAGCGGGCCCAGGAGCTGCTCACCGCGCTGTCCCGGGGCGCCGACCCGGATCTGGCGCTGCGCCAGCTGCACCGCCTGGTCGAGGCCGAGCGGCGCACGGCAGCGGGCACGAACGGCGGCACGGGCGCGAAGGTGCGGCAGCGCGGCGCCGGGCCGGGTCGCGTCACGGCGGCCGGCGCGGGCGGCGGTGGCGGTGAGGTGGCTGCGCCGGCGGTCGGTGGCGGCACCGGCGGCATCGGCGCGGGCTCGACGGTCCTCGCCGCCCTGCACGACGACCCGGGCTGCGCCGCCGGCTGATCGCCGTGCTGGGCGCCTCCGCGGCGCTGGGCGACCACCTGGTGGCCAACCCCGGCCAGTGGCCGGTGCTGCGCACCGAGCCGGACGGCCTTGCGCCCACCGCCGACGGCCGGCTCGACCTGACCGGCGAGGGCAACCCGGTCGTGGTGTTGCGCCGGGCGTACCGGCTGGCGCTGCTGCGGATCGTGGCGGCCGACCTGACCGGCGGTCGTGGCCTGGAGCAGACGATGGCCGCGCTCTCGGCGTTGGCCGACGCCACCCTCTGCGCCGCGTACGCGATCGCCGTCGCCGAGCTGCCCGAGGGCACCCGGGAACCGCGACTGGCAGTGGTCGCGATGGGCAAGTGCGGCGGCGGCGAACTCAACTACGTCTCCGACGTCGACGTGATCTTCGTGGCTGCCGAGGACGACGACCTGACCACCGCCACCACCGTGGCCACCCGGCTGATCCACATCTGCGGGCTGGTCGCCTGGCCGGTCGACGCGGCGCTGCGCCCCGAGGGCAACCGGGGGCCGCTGGTGCGGACGCTGGCCAGCCACCTGGCCTACTACCGGCGCTGGGCCCGCACCTGGGAGTTCCAGGCACTGCTCAAGGCCCGTCCGGCCGCCGGTGACCTGGCGCTCGGCCAGGAGTGGATCGACGCGCTGGCCCCGCTGCTCTGGCAGGCCGCCGAGCGCCCGGAGGCGGTCGAGGACGTCCGGGCGATGCGCCGGAAGATCATCGACAGCATCCCGCCGAAGGAGCAGGAACGCGAGATCAAGCGCGGCCCCGGCGGGCTGCGCGACATCGAGTTCGCGGTGCAGCTGCTGCAACTGGTGCACGGCCGCGGCGACGAGGCGTTGCGCGCACCCGGCACCATCCCCGCCCTGCGGGCGCTGGTCACCGGCGGCTACGTCGGCCGGGCCGACGGCGAGGCGCTGCTGCGCGGCTACCGCTTCCTGCGCAGCATCGAGCACCGACTGCAACTGCAGGGCCTGCGGCGGACCCACACGGTGCCGACCGAGCCGGGGCCGCTGCGCTGGCTGGCGACCTCCCTCGGCTACACGGCCGCCCCCGGGCGCAGCGCCGTCGAGGGGTTCCGCGCCGAGTGGGTCACCCACGCCACCGAGGTACGCCGGCTGCACGCCAAACTGCTCTACCGGCCGCTGCTGGAGTCGGTGGCCCGGGTGCCGGCCGACGGCCTGCGGCTGACCCCGGAGGCGGCCCGCAACCGCCTGGAGATCCTCGGCTTCGCCGACCCGGCCGGGGCCCTGCGTCACCTGCAGGCCCTCACCGGCGGGGTGAGCCGCACCGCCGCCATCCAACGCACCCTGCTGCCGGTCCTGCTCAGCGAGTTCGCCGACGCCCCCGAGCCGGACCGGGGGCTGCTCAACTACCGCCAGGTCTCCGACTCCCTCGGCAGCACCCCCTGGTATCTGCGGCTGCTGCGCGACTCCGGGCCGGTGGCCCGCCGGCTGGCCCGGGTGCTCTCCTCCTCCCGGTACGTCGCCGACCTGCTGAGCCGGGAGCCGGAGGCGCTGCGGCTGCTGGCCGAGGAGAGCGAGCTGAGCCCACGGCCACGCGAGGTGCTCTGCGACGGCTTCGCCGCCGCCGCGGCCCGGCACGGCGACCCGGTGCAGGCGATCCGCGCCGTGCGGGCGCTGCGCCGCCGGGAACTGCTCCGCCTGGCCTGCACCGACGTGCTCAGCCGCGCCGGGTCGCTCGCCCCGTCCCGCGCCGACAGCGCCAGACCCGCGCCCGGCCTGGTCGACATCACGGCGGTCGGCACCGCGCTCTCCGCGGTCACCGACGCGACCCTCGCCGCCGCGCTGCGCACCGCCCGCGCCGCCGTGCCGGCCATGCCCGGCCTGAGGTTCGCGGTGATCGGGGTGGGCCGCCTCGGCGGGTACGAGTCGAACTACCTCTCCGACGCCGACGTGCTCTTCGTCTACGAGCCGCCGGAGGGCGCCAGCGAGAGCGCGGCCAGCGCCGCCGCCCACGCCGTCGCCGAGGAGCTGCGCCGGCTGCTGGGCATGCCGGCGCCCGACCCGGCACTCGGCGTCGACGCCGACCTGCGCCCGGAGGGCCGGCAGGGGCCGCTGGTCCGCAGCATCGCCGCCTACCAGCAGTACTACGCCCGCTGGTCGCGGGTGTGGGAGGCGCAGGCGCTGCTACGCGCCCGGTGCGTCTGCGGCGACGCCGACCTGGGCACCCGGTTCGAGCAGATGGTCGACCCGGTCCGGTACCCGGCCGACGGGCTGACCCGGGAACAGATCATCGAGATCCGCCGGATCAAGGTGCGGGTGGAGACCGAGCGGCTGCCCCGGGGCGCCGACCCGGCCACCCACACCAAGCTGGGGCGCGGCGGCCTGGCCGACGTCGAGTGGGCGGTGCAGCTGCTCCAGCTGCGGCACGCGGGGGCGCACCCCGAGCTGCGCGGCACGCGTACCGTCGACGCGCTCGCCGCCGCCCGCGACGCGGGCCTGGTCGACCCGGCGGACGCCGAGGCGATGACGGCCGGCTGGACGCTCGCCGCGCAGGTACGCAACGCGCTGATGCTGGTCCGGGGCCGCGCCGGCGACCAACTGCCCCGGCACGGCGTGGCACTGGCCGGCGTGGTCCGGCTGCTCGGCCGCGACGACCCGGGCGAGTTCCTCGACGAGTACCTGCGCACCGGCCGCCGCTCCCGCGCCGCCACCGAACGCGTCCTGGGTATGTAGGCGACGAGGCCCGACCCGCCACCCGGGCCCGTCCCCCGGCGTGGTAGGACTGCCCGGTGTCGACATCGACCCACGCTGCCAGCCGGAACGGGCGTGGCGCCGGGCTTGCGCCAGCCGCCGGAGCGCCGGCGCCGGCATACCCCGTGCTCGGTGCGCTGGTGGTGTCGCTGCTGCTGTCGACCGCGTTCCTGCTGGCACCGCCGATGGGGACCGACCTCTCCGCGCAGGTGGCGCGCGCGGGTTTCGCCGACCGCAACGGCCTCGCCCCGCTGGACTTCTCCTGGTACGGCGGCGTCAACCAGTTCGGGTACAGCCTCTACACCCAGACGCTCGGTGGGCTCGTGGGGGTGCGCACGGTCGGTGCGGTGGCGGCGGTCGTCGCGGCCGTGGCGCTGGCCTGGCTGCTGGCGGTCACGGACGCCCGTCGGCCGCTGCTCGGCAGCGTGCTGGGTGCGGTCGTCCTCGTCGGGAACCTGGCCAGCGGCCGGATCACCTTCGCCGTCGGGCTGATGTGGGCCCTGCTCGCGCTCTGCGCGGTGGCCAGGTCGCGAGGACCGGGTTGGTGGTGGCTGCCGGCGGCCGGCGTTGCGGCGGTGCTCGCGACGGCCGCCAGCCCGGTCGCCGGCCTCTTCACCGGCCTCGCCGGAGGCGCGCTGCTGGTCCTCGACATCTGGCGGGAGCGGCGGCCCGGCGGC
The DNA here is from genome assembly GCF_019697375.1 of Micromonospora tarapacensis. NCBI lineage: Bacteria > Bacillati > Actinomycetota > Actinomycetes > Micromonosporales > Micromonosporaceae > Micromonospora > Micromonospora tarapacensis. The sequence goes on from NZ_JAHCDI010000004.1 coordinate 372,035, forward strand.
GGCGCCCTGGTCCTCTGCCTGGCGCCGCTGGTGACGGTGGCCCCGATGGCGGTGCTCTTCGGCAACGGCGGCCGGCAGCCGTTCGGCGCGGAGTCGCTGCGGATCAACCTTGCCCTGGCCGTGGTGGTGCTCGCGCTCGTACCGGTGCGGGCGCTGCGGATCGGCGCCGCACTCACCGCGCTGCTGCTGGTGGCGGCCTACCACCTACCCAGCCCGATCGGCTCGAACGCCCTGCGCCTGCCGATGCTCTTCGCCCTGCCGGTCATCGCGGCATATGTCGTGCTGCGTCGGCGGTGGCTGGTCGTGCTGCTCGTCGTGCTGTTCTGGTGGCAGTCCCCGGTGATGACCAACGACATCGCCCGCCGCGGGGCGGCGCCGGCGGACGACGCCTTCTACCGGCCGCTGCTCGACGAACTGGACCAGCGGGCGCCGGTGGGTCGGATCGAGGTGGTGCCGCTGCGCGATCACTGGGAGAGCGTGTACGTGGCGCAGGCCGCCCCGCTGGCGCGGGGGTGGGAGCGTCAGGTCGACGTCGGGCGCAACGCCCTGTTCTACGGCGACGGGCTGGACGCGGAACGGTATGGCGACTGGCTACGGCGCAACGCCGTCAGCTACGTGGCCGTGGCGCCCGACGCGGCGCTCGACCGGTACGGGCGGGACGAGGCGACGCTCGTCCTCGCCGGCCAGCCGTACCTGCGGGAGATCGGCCGACCCGGACAGTGGCGCCTCTACGAGGTGCTGGACCCGGAACCACTGGTCTCCCCGCCGGCCCGGCTGGTCGACTCGGACGACGCGGGCGTGCGCCTCACGGTCGACGCGCCGGCCGACGTCACCGTCCGGGTCCGCTGGTCCCGCTGGCTGTCGCTGGCCGAGGGAGACGGCTGCCTGCGTCCCGGCGCGGACGACTGGGCCACGGTCCGGGTGCGGACGCCGGGCACCTTCCAGGTCACCAGCAGCCTGAATCCGGTGGCCCACTGCCAACGCTGACCAGCGGTGCGTCCGGGGCCGGTTGGTGGCCGCGAACGCACGGTCCGGAGCCGACCCGCGCCTGCCCACCTCCGTTCCGCGATCACGGTACTGGCAGCATGTCGGGCGTGTCCCATCACCTCGTGCGCTGGACCGGACTGGCCGGTTCGATCATGCTCGCCGTGGCCGCGTTCCTCGGCGGTGCCCTGCCCGACGGAGACCTGCGGCCCAACCCGGTCAAGATCTGGTTGGGCCCGAACGGGCCGCTGATCCTCGGGCTGTGGCTGGTCGGCACCGCCGCCATGGCCGCCGCCTGGTGGGTGCTGCGTGACCGGGTGCCGTCGGCGCGCTGGGCCCTGGTCACCGCCGGGCTGTGGATTCTGCCGTTGGTGTTCACGCCGCCGCTGGGCAGCCGGGACGCGTACGCGTACTCCTGTCAGGGGGCGAGCTTCTCGGCCGGCATCAGCCCGTACGAATACGGCGTCTCCACTCTGCCCTGTCCCTGGTTGGACACGATGTCGCACATCTGGCGGGACACTCCGGCGCCGTACGGTCCGCTGTTCGTGGTGCTCTCCGGCGCGGTGGTCGCCGCGACCGGTTCGCTGCTCGGCAGCATCGCGCTGTTCCGGGTGATCGCGGTGGCCGGCGTGGCGCTGGCGGCGGCCTGCCTGCCGGTGCTGGCCCGTCGCTGCGGTGTGCCGGTGGGCCGGGCGCTCTGGCTGGCCCTGGCCAGCCCGCTGGTGGGGGTGCATCTGGTCTCCGGCGTGCACAACGACGCGCTGATGATCGGGCTGATGGTGGCCGGGTTGGCCGTGGTGGTCAGCCGGCCGGGCCGGCCCTGGCCGCTGCTGGCCGGCGGGGTGGTGCTCGGCATGGCCGCCGGGATCAAGGTGACGGTGCTGGTGGTGGTCCCGTTCGCGGCGCTCGCCGCGATAGCCGGCGGGTTCTCCCTGCGCGCGCTGCTGCGCGACGGTACGCCGGTGGTCGGTGGGGCGGTGGCCACGCTGCTCGGCGTGATGTTCGCCGCCGGGCTGGACTTCGGCTGGATCACCGGACTGTCGCACGGCAACGACGTGATCGCCTGGACGTCGCCGCCGACCGCCGTCGGGCAGACCGTCGGCTACCTGGTGCTGCCGTTCGGCCTGCACATCGACGCGCTGCCGGTGACCCGCGGCATCGCCGTGGGGGTGCTGGCGGGGGTGCTGGTGTGGCTGTGGTTCCGGGCGCGCACCCGTGACCCGCTGTGGCACGCCGCGCTGGCGTTGACCGCGACGGTGGCGCTGGCCCCGCTCTTCCACCCCTGGTACTGGTTCTGGCCGCTGGCCCTGCTCGCGGCCACCGCCAGGCGCACCTGGTGGTTCAGCGTGGTGACGGTCGTCTCGTCGTTCCTGGTGTTGGCCGACGGGACGGGGCTGGCCCGCTACACCAAGACGGCCGGTGCGCCGCTGATGACGCTGTTGGTGATCGTGGTGACCGTGCGCTTGGTACGGTCGGCCCGAGCGGCCCGAGCGGCCCGCAGCCCGGTTCCCGTCGACTGAGGAGAGGTACGCCGGTGACCGATCCCGGCGCCCGTCCCGAGGCCGGTGCCCGGCAAGCCCGCGCGGCCGGCCCCGGCGCCCGGCCCGCCCCGGCGCCCGGCCCGCGGCCACCTGCTCGCGGGTCGCCCGGTACGCCGGGCTGGGGAGCGGTGCTGCTGGCGGTTGCCGGGTACGTCGGTGGTGCGCTGCCCGGCGCCACCGCCACCCGGGTCTGGCACTCCGGCGCCGGAGCGCTGACCGTGGTGCTGTGGCTGGTCGGCACCGCCGCCATGGTGGGCGCCTGGTGGGTGCTGCGCGACGGAGCGCCGTCGACCCGCTGGGCGTACGCCACCGCCGGGCTGTGGACGCTGCCCCTGCTGGTGACCGCCCCGCTGGGCAGCCGGGACGTGTACTCGTACGCCTGTCAAGGCTGGGTGTACGCGGACGGCGGCGACCCGTACGCCAGCGGGGTGGCCGCGGCCGGCTGCCCCTGGGTGGCGGCGGTCGCGCCGGTCTGGCGGGACACCCCGGCCCCGTACGGCCCGTTCTTCGTGCTGCTCGCCGCGCTGGCCGTGCTGCTCGGCGGCGGACTGGTCGGCACGGTGGTGCTGCTGCGGGTGCTGGCGGTGGCGGGGCTGCTGGCGGCGGCGTGCTGCCTGCCCGGCCTGGCCCGGGCGGCGGGGGTACCGCCCCGGCGGGCGGCCTGGCTGGTGCTAGCCTGCCCGCTGGTCGGCGTGCACCTGGTGGCCGGCGCGCACAACGACGCGGTGATGCTCGGCCTGCTGCTGGGCGGTCTGCTGCTGGTCCAGCGTGCGACCCGACCGGCCGCACCCGGTGCGACGGCCGGCGCGCTGGTGATGGCCGGGGTGCTGCTCGGGCTGGCGGTGTCGGTGAAGGCGACAGCCGGGGTGGTGCTGCCGTTCGCGGCGCTGGCCGCGGTGCGCGGTCGGCTCACCCCAGCCGCGCTGCTGCGCGACGGTGGCACGCTCGCCGCCGGGGTGCTCGGCGGGCTGGTGGGCAGTTCGCTGCTGTCCGGTCTCGGGCTCGGCTGGCTCGGCGGGCTGGGTCGCAGCGGCGACACCGAACAGTGGACCTCGCCGCCGACCGCCGCCGGCATGGTCGTCGACTACGTCGGTGAGCTGCTCGGCCGGCAACCCGCCGCGGTGCCGGTGACCCGCGTCTCCGGGCTGATCCTGCTCGCCGTCCTGCTGGTGCTGCTGTGGTGGCGGGCCTGGTCGGCGCTGCGCGACAGGGACGGCTCGGCGGAGTCGGACCGCACCCGGGTGGCGCTGTTCGGCGCGGGGCTGGCGTTGTCGCTCACCGTCGCCCTGGCTCCGGTGTTCCACCCCTGGTACGCGACCTGGCCGCTGGCCCTGCTCGCGGTGACGGCCGCGCGGATCGCCTGGTTCGTGGTGCCCTGCGCGGTGGCGGCCTTCCTCGCGTTGCCGGACGGCACCAACCTGGCCCGGCTGGTGAAGGCGCCCGGCGCGGTGGCGATGACCGTGCTGATGGTCGCCGTGGCGGTCTGGGCACTGCCCCGCCTCCGCCACCCGCCGCAGCGCTCCCCCCAGTCCTCCGGCGGTGCAACGACGCCGAACCGGCCGTGACCACCTGGCCGGCCGACGGCCACCTCGGACGCGCTCCGCCATCCCGGCCAGCGACTCCGGCGGGCGCTGCGCGATCTGTGGCAGCTCAGCTGCTGCTACCCCGGCGTGTCGGCCACCTGCACTGCCACGGATCGGGGCAAGCGGCTCGGCGGACCGGGGTGGGTTGGGGTGGGCGGGGGTGGTGGTCAGCGGTGGGCGCCGCAGGTGGGGCAGGGCCTGGTGGGGCGGGGGTCGGTGGAGTGGGGGTCGGTGGAGTGGGTGGGGACTCGGCGGCGCAGCGCGACGGCCGCTGGCAGCACGGTCGGACCGAGCATGGCGACGACGAGTGCGGTGGTGACCAGGGTCGGATAGGTGGGCCGTGGGGCGCCGCCGAGCCCGTCGACCATGCCGGCCAGGATGTGCACGCTCAGCAGGCCGATCGGGGTGAGCAGGGCGGCCAACGCCCAGGTGCCTCGCCCATCCCGCTTGATGGCCAGCCCGACCGTGAGCAGTACCGCGACCGCCAGTAGCACCGCGCCAGCCGCCGTTAGGAGCTGCTCGACGCCTCCGCGGTCCGCGCCCCAGTAGGCGACGTTCTCGTCCGCCCACGCGACCATGCCGCCGGCGACCGCCGCGGTGATGGGTAGGGCTCGGATCGGCAGCGGCAGGTGGTCGGCGACCGCCAGCGCCAACACGCCGAGGGCGACCTGCGGCACCAGTACCAGCAATGGTGGTCGGAGGGAGCCGGCGATCACGCTCAGCACCGGCACCGCAGCGGTCGCCAGCACTGCCAGAGCGATCGCCGACCGGCTGGGGCGGCCCGGGGTGACGGCCACGAGGAGCGCGGCGATCAGCCAGCCGAACCACGCGACGACACCAGCCGAGACGAACGGCCCAAAGCTTGGTCGTAGGCCCCACTCGGTGGGCGGCGACTGCTGCTCGACGATCATCCAGAAGCCGGCGAGGAAGGTGGCGGTGGCCAGGGCGAGCAGCCCGGCGAGGCGTACCCCGGGGATCAGGTCGGTGGCGCCGGCGGACCGCAGCCGCTGACGGAGGCCGCCGCGCACGAGGTCGGCGGCGTCCGACGGGGAGGGCCAGCGCCGTCCGCCGTCGGCGAGGTCGAGGTACGTCCCGACGATCTCGTCACCCCGGTCGCGGCGGTAGTCGGCCGGGTACGCCAGCAGCAGTCGCCGGTAGCGGCGCTCCAGCGCGGTCATGCCAGGCCCTCGGCGGTACGGGGGCGAGTCGGCGCGCCGAGCGGGCGCGCAGCCGGGCGCTCGCCGCCTCGACGTTGCGTCGCAGCCGTTCGGTCTCGGCGGTGAGGGTGGCGTCGCCGCCGGGGGAGAGGCGGTAGTAGCGGCGCAGCCGACCGTCGACGGTCTCCTCCCGGTCGAGTTCGACCAGGCCGGCGTCGGTGAGCCGGTCCAGCGCGCCGTAGAGGGTGCCGGGGCGCAGCGACAGCCGCCCGTCGGAGAGGGCGGCGACCTCGCCGATGATCGCGTAGCCGTGCATCGGCTCGCGGGCGAGCGCGGTGAGGATCAGGAACGTCGGTTCCCGCAGCGGTGTGTCCACGCCCTCAATATATCGGACGCGAAGGTATCGGGGAGACCCCGCCGACCCACAAACCACCGGGCCGGCCCGCGATCGCGGAGCCGGCCCGGCCGGTGTGCAGATGGCTCAGCAGTCGTAGTACATCGCGAACTCGTGCGGGGTCGGGCGCAGACGCACCGGGTCGACCTCGTTGGCCCGCTTCCAGTCCACCCAGGTCGAGATCAGGTCCGGCGTGAAGACGTCGCCGTCGAGCAGGTAGTCGTGGTCGGCCTCGAGCGAGTCGAGCACTGCCGGCAGCGAGCCCGGCACCTGCTTGACGTCGCCCCACTCCTCCGGCGGGAGGTCGTAGAGGTCCTTGTCGATCGGCGTCGGCGGCTCCATCTTGCTCTTGATGCCGTCCAGGCCGGCCATCAGCATCGCCGAGAAGGCGAGGTAGACGTTGGCCGACGGGTCCGGCACCCGGAACTCGACCCGCTTGGCCTTGGCGTTGCTGCCGGTGACCGGGATGCGGGTGCAGGCGGAGCGGTTGCGCTGCGAGTAGACCAGGTTGACCGGCGCCTCGTAGCCGGGCACCAGGCGGCGGTACGAGTTGACCGTCGGGTTGGTGAAGGCCAGCAGCGACGGCGCGTGGTGCAGCAGGCCGCCGATGTACCAGCGGGCGGTGTCGGAGAGGCCGGCGTAGCCGGTCTCGTCGTAGAACAGCGGCTCGCCGCCCAGCCAGAGGCTCTGGTGGGTGTGCATGCCGGAGCCGTTGTCGCCGAAGAGCGGCTTCGGCATGAAGGTCGCCGTCTTGCCGGCGGCCCACGCGGTGTTCTTCACGATGTACTTGAAGAGTTGCAGCTGGTCACCCGCGTGCAGCAGGGTGGAGAACTTGTAGTTGATCTCCGCCTGGCCGGCGGTGCCGACCTCGTGGTGCGAGCGCTCGACGGTGAAGCCGGTGTCGATCAGCTTGCGGACGATCTGGTCGCGCAGGTCGGCGTAGTGGTCGACCGGCGGCACCGGGAAGTAGCCGCCCTTGTAGGCGGTCTTGTAGCCGCGGTTGCCGCCCTCCTCCTCCCGGCCGGTGTTCCAGGCGCCCTCGATCGAGTCGATGTAGTAGAAGGCCTGGTTGGCGGAGGTCTCGTGGCGGATCGAGTCGAAGATGTAGAACTCCGCCTCGGGGCCGAAGTACGCGGTGTCCGCGATGCCGCTGGCGGCCAGGAATGCCTCGGCCTTCTTCGCCACGTTCCGCGGGTCGCGCGAGTATGCCTCGCGGGTGAACGGGTCGTGGATGAAGAAGTTCAGCGCGAGGGTCTTCTGCGCGCGGAACGGGTCGATGAAGGCGGTCGCGACGTCCGGGAGCAGGAGCATGTCCGACTCGTGGATCGCCTGGAAGCTCCGGATCGACGAACCGTCGAAGGCGAGGCCGTTGGTGAAGAAGTCGTCGTCGACGGACTCCACCGGCAGGTTGAAGTGCTGCATGACGCCGGGCAGGTCACAGAAACGTACGTCGACGAACTTCACGTCCTCGTTCTTGAGGTAACGCAGGAGTTCCTCGGGATTGGCGAACACTCGTCCTCCTGGCACGTCCACGGGTAGCTAGGCTCCTGGCGACGCTATGGCCGGCGGGTTGCCCTGCCATGTCTCCAGTGTTTCTGCCGTGTTACGTCCCTCGTGAAAGGTCGCCCCGGCGCCCGTTCCGGACACCGGAGCCCGAGGAACTGGTCCGACTGGTGCCAGTGTAGTGACACTTGGCGTCATTGGTCCTTTTCGGCGCCCGCGCGCGTGCCGCAAGTCGGCTGGGTCCGGGCTGAGGGCTGGCTCCCGGCTGAGGGCTGGGTCTGGGTCTGGGCTGAGGGCTGGAGGGCGGCTGAGGGCTGGGGAGTTGGGCGTCAGTGCCGCTCGTCGGGGTTGGGCCCGGTGTGGCCGGCGGCGCTGTCTAGGCTTGCCCGTTGTGACCGCCCAGCCGCACCCTGCGCCACCACCCGCCGCAGACCCCGAATTCACTCCGGCCGACCTGAACCGGCGGTTCGGGGCGCTGGTCATCGACTGGATTCTCTGTCTGCTCGCGTCGGGCCTGTTCGCCAGCCCCACCCGGGACGCCTGGGCGCCCGTGGTCGTGCTGATCGTGGCGTACGGCTTCTTCCTGGGCCTGTTCGCCCAGACCCCCGGCATGTACCTGACCCGGATCCGCTGCGTCGACTGGACCGACGGCGGCCGGATCGGCCTGCTCCGCGCCCTGCTGCGCGGCGTACTGCTGGCCCTGGTCGTCCCCGCGCTGCTGATGGACCACCACCGCCGCGGCCTCCACGACCGCCTGACCGGCTCAGTAACCACCCCCACCTGACCCCCCACCCAAGGGGTTAGCGGCCGCGGGACTGGCGGAAGGCGCTGCGGGGTGGGCGGAGGTTCTTCGGGATGGCGCCCTTGGGCATCTGGGGACGGGCGGTGAGCGCCTTGAGGCGCTTGTCCAGGGAGTTGACGTCCTTGCCGCTGAGGTTGCGCGGCAGCCGCATCAACGTCATCCGCAGCTTGCGGATCGGCAGCTCGCCCTCGGCCTGCCCGATGACGTAGTCGTAGAGCGGGGCGTTGCCGATCACCTTCGCGAGCCGGCGCTTCTCCTGGCCGAGCAGCCCGCGTACCCGCTGTGGGTCCCCCTCGGCCAGCAGGATCACGCCGGGCCGGCCGATGACCAGGTGCACCATGTCCATCTGGGTGGTCGAGCTGACCGCGGGTGAGACCCGCCAGTCGCCCCGTACGTTCTCCATGATCTGCGCGGCGGCGCCCGGCTGGCCCTCGGCGGCGTTCATCATCGCCCGGTTGGACCGGAGGTTGAGCACGATCAGCAGGAAGAGTAGGGCGAACAGGATGCCCAACGGCAACCACAGCCAGCCCCAGAGCATGACCGCGACCACGGTCAGCGCGAGCGGGATCAGCACCGCGCCAGTGGCCATCGGCGCGAACCACCTGTCCTGCTTGGCGGTGAACCGGAACACCAACCCGATCTGCTTCAGCCGCTGGCCGAACGAGACCTTCTCCTGGGGCTTTGCCATGGCGTCGAGTCTAGTGGTCGCCCGCTGCGGCGTTGATCCGCGCCCGGTCCTCGGCCGGCTGAGTACCTTACGTCGCCTCAGCGCTTCGTACGGTCGGGTGTAAGGCGGGCGAGCGGGCACAGATCAGGCGGTGACCTCATGCCCCGTCGGCACCTTCGCGAGCAGAGTCGGAGTCACCGGATGACGACGACCCACAGGAGCCCGACATGTTCAGCAACGACGCCAACTTCCTCCTCGCCCACCACCGCACGCACTCCGCCGAACTGCGCGCCGAGGCCGCGCGCGACCGGCTCGCCCGGACGCTGCCCCGCCGCTCGGCACGAGGCTGGCTGAGCCGCCGCCGTGAGCGATAAGGAAGGGCCCCTTCTTATCGCCTGGAGTAGAGGAAGGGCCCCCTGTTAACAACTCCCGCTGGGCGGGGCGGTGGCGACTCCGCCCAGCCCGACAGCGGCCCGGTCGGCGGGGACGGCACGGCGACCGGGCGTGGCATGCTCGGTGCCGTGAATCCCCGTACCCGCAGCACCGTGCTCGTCGGCCGACAGAGTGAGCTGACCCGGCTGGGTGAGGCGCTGGCCCGCACCCGCGCCGGGGAACCCGCCACCGTCCTGGTCGGTGGCGAGGCCGGGGTCGGCAAGACCCGGCTGCTGGAGGAGTTCGGCCGGTCCGCGGGTGACAGCGCCCGGGTGCTGGTCGGCCAGTGCCTCGAACTCGGTGAGGCCGGCCTGCCGTTCGCCCCGTTCGCCGCGGCGCTGCGCGCGGTGCTGCGCCGCGACGGTGTCGGCGTCTTCGACGGGTACGAGGCCGAGTTCGCCCGCCTGCTACCGGAGCTGGCCCGGGTGTCTCCCGGTGCCGCCACGCCCGCCGCCGCCCTCTCGGACGCCCCGCGCGGCTACCTGTTCGACCTGGTCGCCCAGCTGTTCGGTCGGCTCGCCGCCGCGCAGCCGCTGGTGCTGGTGATCGAGGATCTGCACTGGGCCGACCGGTCGACCCGCGACCTGATCGGCTTCCTGGTGCGCGCTGCCCGCACCGGCCGCCTGCTGTTGGTCTGCACCTACCGCACCGACGAGCTGCACCGGGGCCACCCGCTGCGGCCCTTCCTGGCCGAGTTGGACCGGGACCGGGGTGTCGACCGGATCGAGCTGGCCCGGCTGGACCGGGACGGCACCGGTGCGGTGCTCGCCGGGCTGCTCGGCGCCGAGCCCGGGGCGCGGGCGGTCGACGACATCCACGACCGTACCCAGGGCAACCCGCTGTTCATCGAGGAGCTGGCCGCGGCCGGCAGCCCGATCGGCTGCGCCGCCCTGCCGGACACCCTGCGCGACCTGCTGCTCGCCCGGGTGGACCGGCTGCCCGAGCCGGCCCAGCGGGTGCTGCGGATCGCGGCGGCCGGCGGCAACCGGCTGGCCCACCCACTGCTCGCCGAGGTCGCCGGACTGCCCGAGCCGGAGCTGGACGACGCCCTGCGGGCCGCCGTCACCGCCCAACTGCTGGTCGCCGACCCGGACGGCGACTACGAGTTCCAGCACGCGCTGGTCCGCGAGGCCGTCCACGACGAGCTGCTGCCCGGCGAGCACGCCCGGCTGCACGCCCGCTTCGCCGCCGCCGTCGAGGCCCAGCCGCATCTCGTCGCCGCCGGCCGGGCGCCGGCCGAGATCGCCCACCACTGGTACGCCGCCCACGACCATCCCCGAGCACTGGTGACCGCCCGGGTGGCCGCCTGCGCCGCCGGCGACCGGTACGCGTACGCGGAGCAGAGCCGGCTGCTGGAGCGGGTGCTGGAGCTGTGGGAACTGGTGCCCGACGCGGCCGACCGGCTCGGCATGGACCACCTGGCGGTGCTGGAGGAGACGCTCGCCGCGGCGACCATCGCCGGCGACTACCAGCGCGCGTTGACCCTGACCCGGGCCGCGTTGGCCGAGGTGGACAGCGCGGCGCAGCCGCTGCGCGGGCGCGGCTGCTGGGCCGCCGCGGCCGGCTGCTGGCCATGCTCGGCAAGAGCGACGGCGCGGCCGAGCTTCGCGAGGCGTACCGGCTCGTGTCGGGGGTGCCGGACGGCCCGGAGCGGCTGCGGCTGCTCGCCGACCTCGCCGACCACCTGGCCCGCATCGACCACGACGACGGGGCCAGGATCGCCGCCGAGGTGGTGGCGGCGGCGCAGGCTGCCGGCACCGACGGTGCGCTGCTGCCGGTGCAGCTCGCGGTGCTGCGGCGTCGGGACGGCGCACCGGATCTCGGGCTCGCCGAGCTACGCCGGTGCGAGGCGCTGGCCCGCGCCGCCGGAGAGGCACCCGCGCTGGTCAGTGCGCTGGTACACATCTCCGATCTGCTCTTCGAACTGGGCCGCTACGAGGAGTCGGCGCAGGCCGCCGCCGACGGGGTCACCGAGGCACGCCGGGTCGGCATCAGCCGTTCCACCGGTGCGTACCTGCTCTCCAACCGGGCGGAGGCGCTGCTGGCGCTGGGCCGCTGGACGGAGGCCGACCAGGTGTGCGCCGAGGCGGCCCGCCTCGACCCGCCCGGCGTGTCGGGGCTGCACTGGCTGCAACTGCGGGCGGTGCTGCGGCTGGCCCAGGGCCATCCCCGTGCCGACGAGACGGTCGGCCGGGCGTTGAGTTTCCTGACCAAGCCGTACCTGCATCCACACAACCGGCTCCCGCTGCACCAGTTGCGCCTGGCTGCGGCGCTGGTCGCCGACGATCGGGACGAGGCCCGCAGGGCCGCCCAGGTGAGCCTGACCGATCCGGCGGTCGCCTACTATCCCCGCTACGGCTGGCCGCTGCTCGCCGCCCAGGCCCAGGTCGCCCGGCACACCGGCGACGAGGCTCTCGCCGCCGGGGTCGCCGCGCTGGCCGGCACCGTGACGGCCCGGTTTCCGGCCGAGCTTGCGTACGCCGCAGAGGTCGCGGCCACGGTGGCCCCCGGCGCCGATCCACTCGGCGCCGCGCGGGCGGCGGTCGCGGCCTGGCGGACGGCCGGCCAACCGGGCGAGCTGGCGCGAACGCTGCTGGCCTACGCCGAGACGGCGGCCGGTGCCGGAGAACGGGACGAGGTGGTGGCGGCGGTGACCGAGGCGACCGCGCTCGCCGACGGACTCGGCGCGACCCGGCTCGCCGAGCGGGCCGCCACCCTGGCCCGGCGGGTCGGGCTACGCGGCGCGGGCCGGGGCCGCCCGGGCGCCGAGCTGCTGACCGAGCGGGAACGGGAGGTGCTGCGGCTGGTCGCCGAGGGGCACAGCAACAGCCGCATCGCCGAGCAGTTGTTCATCTCGCCCAAGACGGCCAGCGTGCACGTCTCCCGGATCATCGCGAAGCTGGACGTGACCAACCGGGTCGAGGCCGCCGCGGTGGCGCACCGCCTGAACCTGCTCAGCAACCCCGGGCCCGATCGCGGACCGGACCGGGTGGGGTCAGCGGGTGGCTAGCGGGGCGGCGTCGCGGGCGGCGCGGGCCTGCTGGTAGAGGCGGCCGGCGCGGTACGACGAGCGCACCAGCGGGCCGCTCATCACCCCGGCGAAGCCGATCTCCTCGGCCTCGGCGCTCAGCTCGACGAACTCCTCCGGCTTGACCCAACGCTCCACCGGGTGGTGCCGGGGGGAGGGGCGGAGGTACTGCGTGATGGTGATCAGCTCGCAGCCGGCAGCGTGCAGGTCACGCAGTGCCTGGGAGATCTCGGCCCGCTCCTCGCCGAGGCCCAGGATCAGGTTGCTCTTGGTCACCAGGCCGGCCTCGCGGGCCTGAGTGATGACGTCCAGTGAGCGCTCGTAGCGGAACGCCGGCCGGATCCGCTTGAAGATCCGCGGCACCGTCTCGACATTGTGCGCGAGCACCTCCGGCCGGGCGCCGAAGACCTCGGCGAGCTGCTCGGGAACAGCGTTGAAGTCGGGGATCAGCAACTCGACGCCGCAGCCGGGCTGGAGGGCGTGGATCTGCCGGACGGTCTCGGCGTAGAGCCAGGCGCCGCCGTCGGGCAGGTCGTCGCGGGCGACGCCGGTGATGGTGGCGTACCGCAGCCCCATGGACACCACCGACTCGGCCACCCGGCGCGGCTCGTCGGCGTCGAACTCGGCCGGCTTGCCGGTGTCGATCTGGCAGAAGTCGCAGCGGCGGGTGCACTGGTCACCGCCGATGAGGAAGGTGGCCTCGCGGTCCTCCCAACATTCGTAGATGTTGGGGCAGCCGGCCTCCTGGCACACGGTGTGCAACCCCTCGCGGGCGACCAGCCCGCGCAGCTGCGTGTACTCCGGGCCCATCTTGGCCTTGACCTTGATCCACGGGGGTTTGCGCTCGATCGGCGTCTCGGCGTTGCGGGCCTCGATCCGCAGCAGCCGCCGCCCCTCCGGTGCGGGCGTCGCGGTACGCGCGGCCTGGCCGGTCGTCGGCGCGGAGTGCTCGATCGTCACAAAAACGAGCCTACGCCGGGTGGGGGCGGTCGATGAACGGCGGGCGACGGCGGTCACCCCGGAAATGCTGTGACGCCGGACACCGGGGGTGGAAAAAACCCGTAACACACCGACCGGATGGGGTGCTAGCGTGCCCCGCACGAAGCGACGACGGAGCCGAGTAGCGCCCCGACCGCCAGTTGAAGAGAGCCGCCGGTTGCTGTGAGGCGGTCTGGCACCGGGCCGCGAAGACCCTCCCGAGCTGCGGGAAGAACAGCGTGCGGCGTGTTCACGCCCGGTCGCCGGCCGGGACGTGCACGCGGCACGTCCAGTAGAGCCCGCCCGGCTGGCCCCGGTGAAAAGGCGGCGAACGAGGCCCCCGCCGGCGCGGGGGCGAAGGTGTGGTGGCACCGCGAGGTTCCCGCTCGCCCACACCTCCCGGGGCTGAGACGACGCGCTCGCACCCGAGAGGCGAGGCGTCGCGACCGACCGAGGAGCAGCCACCGTGCAACGCATCCTGTCCGACCAACTCGTCCCGCAGACCGGCCGTACCGTCCGCATCGCGGGCTGGGTGCACCGCCGCCGGCTGCTCAAGTCGGTGGCCTTCCTGATCGTCCGGGACGCCGCCGGCCTCGCCCAGGTGGTGGTCACCGACCCGGCGGTCCGCGCGGCGGTCGAGGCGCTGCCCGAGGAGACCGTCGTCGAGGTGCAGGCCACGGTGGTCGCGAACGCCGCGGCGCCCGCCGGGGTCGAGCTGGCCGACCCGGTGGTACGCCCACTCGGCCCACCCGCCGTACCGCCCCCGTTCGACCTCTACCGGCCGGCGCTCACCGCGGGCCTGCCCACCCAGCTGGACAACGCACCCGTCGCGCTGCGGCACCCGAGCCGGTCGGCCGCGCTGCGGATCTCGGCGGCGGCGGTGGCCGGCTTCCGGGCCGCCCTCGACACCCGGCGGTTCGTGGAGATCCACACGCCGAAGGTGGTCGCCTCGTCGACCGAGAGCGGCGCCGACGTGTTCGCGCTGGACTGGTTCGGGCGGCCCGCGTACCTGGCCCAGTCACCGCAGTTCTACAAGCAGCTCATGGTCGGCGTCTTCGAACGGGTCTACGAGGTCGGGCCGGTGTTCCGGGCCGAGCCGCACGACACCGTGCGGCACCTGGCGCAGTACACCTCGCTCGACGCGGAGCTGGGCTTCGTCACCGACCACCGGGACGTGATGGCGGTGCTGCGGGACACCCTCGCCGGGATGCTCGACGCGGTCGGCGGCCGGGCCGGCGCGGCGTTGACCGCGCTCGGGGCACACCTGCCGGCCGTGCCGGCGCGGATTCCGGCGGTGCACTTCGCCGACGCGCTGCGGATCGCCGGGGCACCCGCCGACGAACCGGACCTGGCTCCCGCCCACGAGCGTGCGCTCGGCGAGTGGGCACGGCGCGAACACGGCTCCGACTTCCTCTTCGTCACCGGGTACCCGATGGCCAAGCGGCCGTTCTACACCCACCCGGACCCGGCCCGGCCGGGTTACTCCAACGGCTTCGACCTGATCTTCCGGGGCCTGGAGCTGGTCACCGGCGGGCAGCGGCTGCACCGGCACGCCGACTACCTGGCCGCGCTGGCCGCCCGTGGTGAGCCGGTCGAGCCGTACGCCGGGTACGTCGAGGCGTTCCGGCACGGCATGCCACCGCACGGCGGCTTCGCCATCGGCCTGGAACGCTTCGTCGTCCGGCTGGTCGGCGCGGCCAACGTCCGCGAGGTCACCGCGTTCCCGCGCGACCTGCACCGCCTGACCCCGTAACCCCCGCGAGGTCAGGTCCGGGGCGGTCGGGGAAGGTTGCCTAGTCTGGCGCGGACGGCGCGACGGGCGAGTGGGCCGAGGTCGTCGACCACCTCGACCAGGACGGCCAGCCGTTCCAGCGCGTCGAACGCGGACCGCGCGCCGGCCGGGTCGACCCCGTCGAAGAGTTCCAGGCCGACGAAGGCGGCGGAGATCGCCCGGGCCAGCCCGCCGGGGTCGGCGACGGCGGCGACCGGTGAGCCGTCGAGCAGCCGGTGCAGCACCGCCTCGATCTCCACCGTCCAGAGCCCCAGCGCCGCCGCCGTGGGCTCGGCGAGCCGCGGGTCGCTCTGGGCGCCGGCGAGCAGCTGGGCCAGCACCGCGACATTGCCCTCGGCCCGTTCCCGCTCGTGCAGGGCGCGCCCGAGGTCGAGCAGCTCGCGTAGCGACGTCACCTCGGCGAAGCGGGCGCGGTAGACCCCGACCCGGGCCGCCGTGGCGCTCCGGCAGGCCGCGGTCAGCAGGTCGTCCACGCTGCCGAAGTGGTAGAAGACCAGTGCCTGGTTGACCCCGGCGGCGGCGGCGATGGTGCGGGCCGACACGCCGGCGATGCCGTGCTCACGGATCGCGGCGAGGGCTCCCTCGATCAGCTTGTCGCGGGTGGTCATGGGTTCCTCCGGTCTCCCTACTCCCGGGGATTCTCCCGTAGCGGCCGGACGGCGGCGGGCACCGGTGCCCGGTCCGGCCGCACGTAGCGGACCGTGAAGCTGCCCGTGTAGCCGAACAGCGGGCCGAACCGGCGACTGGTCACCGCCACGTCGATGCCGAACCGTCCGTCCCGCTCGTCGTACCACTCCCGGACCCGTGCGTCGCCGGTCAGCAGCGCGGGGCAGGCCCGGCCGCTCGGGAAACGTTGGGGCCCGCTGCGGATGGTCAGTGCCCCGGTGTGGTCGACGGCGAGGTGCAGGTCGACCGCGAGGTGCTGGTGCGTACCGAGGTAGTCGACCAGGACGCCGCGGTGGGCGCTCCACACCATCGTGGCGTCGAAGCGCCGCCGCCGGTGCGGGGCGACCTGGAAGGTCCGGACGAAGGTCAGCGTGGGACGACCGTACGAGTCGGCGTAGGCGTAGTTCTCGATGGTGAACGGCACGCACCGGCCGGTCTCCGGAAACAGGATGTGCCGCAGCGCGCCCAGGTGCAGCAACGGCGCCGTCAAGGCGGTACCGCGCCAGACGCGGTCCATCACCCCGCTGCCCACGCAGCCCAGGTCGGGCTCGCCGTCCACCGCGAAGCGGCGGCGCAACCGCGGGTGCAGGCGGTCGAAGTCGGCACCGAGGGCGTGCTGGAAGACGGACGTCACAGCCGCTCCAGAGGGGCGGGCGGCCGGGCGGCGAGGTGGTCCGGCGGGCGGCGCCGGCACCGGCGGGCGGCCGGCGTCCGCGGATGCGGGGGCGCCAGGCCGGCGCCCGCGGCGGCGGCGACCAGCGTGAGCGTCGCGGGTACGCGGCCGGCGGTGCCGGCGGCTCCGGTGGCCACCACCACCGCGCCCAGCCGTAGCAGGATCTCCCGCACGGCGTTGGCCCGGGCGCGTTCCGGCGGTACGCCGTGCGCCAGCCAGAGCCGCAACCGGTCGAAGGACCACGCGGTGGCCCACCCGAACAGGGGACGGAACGCCAGGTCGACCAGCCGCCCGAGCGCTCCCCACCGGGGTTCGTAGGAGTAACCGGTGAGGAACCGTACGCCCTGCGGACCCGGCAGGTAACGCCAGTAACCGGAGCCGGTGGCGATCAGCGAGCGCGGGTCGTCCGAGCCGAACCGCAGCGCCGAGGTGCGGCCGCCGTCCGGTCGGCCGCGCTCACCGGCGTGCACGCCCCAGCCGTGCGCGGTGAGGCCGGGGAACACCGTGGTGGCGTACCGGAATCGGGCCGGTGCGGTGCCGGGCACCGGATCTATCCGGCCGAAGCGGGCGTCCCACCGGCGGTGCTCCCCGGGCCGCTGGGTCGCTCGCCAGACATGCTCCAGCGGTGCGTCGATGAGCGTCTCGACGTAGATCTGCCGCATGTCCACCCCCGTTTTGAGCGACCGCTCAACGGAGCATATAGCTAGTTGAGCAGTTGCTCAAGAGGGTGGTGGGGCGGCGGTCAGACCTCGACGAGGGTCGGCAGGTGGCGCTCGACGACCGGGAGCACGTCGGCCACCGCGACCGGGCGGCCCAGTTCCGCGGTGAGCGAGGTGACGCCGGCGTCGGAGATGCCGCACGGCACGATCCGGTCGAAGTAGGTCAGGTCGCAGTCGCAGTTGATGGCGAAGCCGTGCAGCGTGACGCCTCGGGCGACGCGGATGCCGATGGCGGCCACCTTGCGCTCCGGCCCCCGGTCGTCGGCCGGCACCCAGACCCCGCTGCGGCCCTCGACCCGGCCCGCGGCGAGGCCGAAGTCGGCGCACACGTCGATCAGCAACCGCTCGACCCGCCGCACGTACGCGACCACGTCGACCGGGTCCGGCAGGCGCAGGATCGGGTAGCCCACCAGCTGTCCGGGACCGTGCCAGGTGATCTTGCCGCCGCGGTCCACGTCGACCACCGGCGTCCCGTCGACCGGACGGTCCCACGGTTCGGTGCGCTTGCCGGCGGTGTAGACGCTCGGATGCTCCAGCAGCAGCACGGTGTCGCCGCGCTCGGCGGCGACGATCGCCTCGTGCAGACGGCGCTGCTCGTCCCAGGCGGCGGTGTAGCCGAGGACGCCGGCGCGGACGGCCGTCAGGCCGGAGGTCGTGGCGGTCACGCGACCCAGCCTAGCCCCGTACCGGCCGGTCATCCGCCGTGAGCCGGCTCACCGCCACACCCGCCCGGCCTGCTCGGCTCGGCCCGGCCTGCTCGGTTCGGCCCGGTCAGTCCTGCCGGACCCGCCAGACCCAGACGTCCTCGACGCGTTCCGGCTCGCCCAGCAGCATGACCAAGGTCCGCCGGATGGCCTCCTCGTCGACCGCCCACTTGGCGCCGTGCACGGCGTCCGCGAGCACCACCGCCTCGATCCGCCAGTGCGCCAGGTCCGCCCGCACCTCCTCGCGGGTGCCCTCGGTGACGATCGGCGGCAGGCCGGTGCGGGCGGCCTGGTCCAGCAGCGCGCCGAAGGGGCGCGGCACCGGCCCGATCCGGCCCCGGTCCTCGGGACCGCCCGGGCCGAGGAAGAAGCCGGACGGGATGGCGAACTCGCCCTGCCCGCTCGCCAGCGCGTGCGCCTGCCAGCGCTGGCCGTCGGGATAGACGTCCAGGGTGAGTGGCGCCGGGGTCAGCACGCCGCCCGGGGAGACGTACCCGCGCCAGGCCCCGGAGGTGATGAAGCGCGGGATCGGCTCGCGTTCGCTGGTCAGCAGCGGCGTCGGGAACAGCGGCACCAGCGCCACGGCGAAGCCCACCGTCCAGGCCACCGCCGCCGCCCGGGACGGCGGACACCGGCGGAGTTGGTCCACCGCGTACGCCAGCAGCAGGCCGATCACCGGGGTCACCGCCAGCGCGAACCGGGCCGGCAGCGCGGCGTTCACCACCGGCAGGTGGCCGAGCAGGTCGAACGGCATCGGCAGGTCGGTCCGGTCGCCGTCGACCTTGGCCACCGGGCCGAAGGAGAGCGCGGCGAAGACCACCGCGACGACCCCGAGCGCCCACAGGGTCGCCCGTCGGCCCGCGTCGGCGTGCCGCCACAGCAGCACGAGACAACCGACGGCGAGCAACAGCAGCGGCAGCCCGAGGAAGGAGTTCTCCTCGGTGGGGTTCGGCGCCAGCGAGGTGCCGAAACCCGCCTCGCCGGCCAGCGAGCGGCGCGGGTACGCGACGTACGCGGCGATGTCCTCGGAGTGGATCACCGCGTCGAAGCCGGTGCCGTGGAACCGCTGCGGCCCGGCGAAGTGCAGCCAGAGCGGATAGGCCAGCAGCGCCCCGGCGACCACCGCGGTCGCCACCAGCCCGCGCAGGAACGACGGCAGTACGGCCCGCGCCTCGGCGCGGTTGGTGGGGTGCGACGCCCAGACGGCGACGAAGAGGCCGAGCGCCAGCGCGGTGAAGAACAGGCCCTCCGCGGCGATCGAGAAGGCGATCGCCACGAGTACCCCGAGGACCGCGCCGTCGCGTAACCAGTGGCCCGGTCGGCGCAGCGCGAACAGCCGCCACACCAGCAGCGGCACCAGCCAGCCGGCGGTCCAGTTCAGGTGGGCGTTGGCGTGCGAGACCATGCCGGGGGAGAAGCCGATGAACAACCCGCCCACCGCGGCGGCGAGCGGGCTGCGGACCAGGTGCCGGGAGAGCAGCCAGTACCAGGCCACGGCGGTCGCGGCCAGGTTGAGGGTGAGGACCACCAGGAAGGTGGCCGGCGGGCCGATCAGGTACGTCAGCGGGGCGAAGACCACCGCGTACACGGTGATCGAGGTGTTGACCGCGAGGTTCACCCCGTCCGGGACGTTGATCAGGTAGGTGAAGAGCGGATTCTCCCCGTGGGACACCGCGTGGCCGCCGAAGGCGAGCAGCCACTCGAACAGTGCCTGGTCGCTGGAGTTGACCGTGATGGCGCGACCGTTCGGGTCGATCCACAGCCCGCTGGTCACCCAGCCGGCCAGTGCCAGCGCGACCAACGCCACGATCAGGTCGGCCCGGCGGTCACGGGTGACGCGTGGCGGCGAGGCGGGCGCGGACGCCAGGGACGGAGAGGTGGGCACCTAGCGGACGTTACCAACCGCATGCGGACACGCCGGTCAGACCCGGCAGCTCCGGTGGGATCGGGTGGGCCACACCCGGGCATCGACGAATGTGTGCGAGCTCGCCATGTCACAGGTGTGACACATCTGCGTAATGTCGCGGCAATTATCGGTGATCCAGCTCACAACTTCCTGGAGGTCCCCGTGCGCCGCACTCGCACCATCCACGGCCGGCTGGCCGGTGCGCTGGCCGGGCTGGTCCTGGCCGCCGCCGCGCTGGTGGCCGCCGCCGCACCCGCCCAGGCCGCGTCCCTGACCCAGGTCAGCGGCTTCGGTTCCAACCCCGGCAACCTCACCATGTACGCCTACCGGCCGGACAACCTGCCGTCGGGCGCACCCGCCGTGGTGCTGCTGCACGGCTGCACCCAGAACGCCGCCGGATACTTCGCGAACTCCGGCTGGCAGAAGTACGCCGACCAGTGGAAGTTCACCGTCATCGTGCCTCAGCAGCCCTCGGCCAACCAGGCCCTGAGCTGCTTCAACTGGTTCGGCGAGCAGGACATCCGGCGTGGTTCCGGCGAGGCGCTGTCGATCAAGCAGATGGTCGACCACGCGAAGAGCAACTACGGCACCAACCCGGGCCGGGTCTTCGTCAGCGGGCTCTCCGCCGGCGGCGCGATGAGCGCGGTCATGCTCGCGACCTACCCCGACGTCTTCGCCGCCGGCTCGATCATCGCCGGGATCCCGTACCGCTGCTCGCCGCCGGCGTCGACCAGCATCTGCCAGTACAGCGGGGTGGACAAGACCCCGGCCGCCTGGGGCGACCTGGTGCGCAACGCCCACCCCGGCTACGGCGGCCCCTATCCCCGGGTCGCCATCTGGCACGGCACCTCCGACTACACCGTGGTGCCGGCCAACGCCGTCGAGTCGCGGGACCAGTGGACCAACGCCCGGGGCGTCTCACCGACCCCGACCAGCACCAGCTCGCTGCCGGGCAACACCAGCCTGGAGGTGTACGGCAACGACGACGTGCGCCTGTACCGGGTCTCCGGCATGGGCCACGGCACCCCGATCGACCCGGGGTCGGGTGCCGACCAGTGCGGCGCCGTCGCGTCGTACTTCCTGGACACCATCTGCTCGACCTACCGCGACGCGCTCTTCTTCGGCCTCGACGGCGGCGGTGTGACGCCGACGCCCACGCCCACCACGTCCCCGAGCCCCACGCCCAGCCCCACCGCGTCACCCAGCCCCACCGCGTCACCCAGCCCCACCGGCACCCCGACCTGCATCACCGCCAGCAACTACGCCCACGTGAGCGCGGGCCGCGCCTACCACTCCGGCGGCTACGCCTACGCCAACGGCTCCAACCAGCGCATGGGCCTCTACAACGTCTTCTACACCACCGCCCTGCGCCAGACCGCCCCCAACCACTGGACCATCGGCTGCTAACCCCCACCCACCCCCACCCCTCCCGTGTTGATCATGAAGTTAGCGGGGTTTTCGATCTCCAAACGGCCCGCTAACTTCATGATCAACCTGAGGGGCGGGGTGGGAGAGTGGGGTGGGGGTGGGGGTTAGTTGTGGAGGGCGGCGTGGAGGGCGGTGGGGAGGTCTGGGTGGCGGAAGGTGAAGGCGGCGCGGTTGAGGACGCCGGGCAGCACGCGGGTGCTGGTGAGGGCCTCTTGGGCGAAGCCGCCGAGGGCCACCTTGAGGGCCAGCGCCGGGATCGGGATCACCGCCGGGCGGTGCAGTTGCCGGGCCAGCTCGCGGGTGAACTCCGCGTTCGTGACCGGTGCCGGGCCGACCACGTTCACCGGGCCGGCGAGGTCGGCCCGGGCGAGCAGGAACGCGGCGGCGTCGAGCCAGTCGGTCATCGAGATCCACGGGAGCCACTGCCGTCCACTGCCGAGCCGGCCGGCGAGGCCGAGCCTGAACGGCAGCAACTGCGGCTTGAGCAAGCCCCCGTCGCGGTGTAGCGGCAGTCCGGTGCGCAGCCGCACCACCCGTACCCCGGCGTCCTCGGCCGGCCGGGTCGCCGCCTCCCACACCCGGGCCACGTCGGCGAGGAAGCCCTCGCCGGCCGGCGCCTCCTCCTCGACCACCCGGTCGCCGGTGTTGCCGTACCAGCCGATCGCCGAGGAGTTCAGCAGCACCTCGGGCCGGTCGGCGGCCGGCAACCCGGCGATGGTGGTGGACAGGGTGCTTGTGGAGTCCACCCGGCTGGACCGGATCAGCTGTTTGTACCGGTCGTTCCAGCGCCGGTCGCCGACCCCGGCGCCGGCCAGGTTGACCACCGCGTCGGCCTCGGCGACCAGTGCCGGATCCAGCTGTGCCGCCGACGGTGACCACCGCCGCTCGTCGGCGGCGCGTGGCGGCCGTCGCACCAGCCGGGTCACCTGGTGTCCGTCGGCGGCGAGCAGGTCGACCAGCCGGGTGCCGAGGAAGCCGGACGCGCCGGCCATGAGGATCCGCATGCCTACATCTTCGGGTACGCGGGACGGCCCGGCTCCGTCGAGTCGGGTTACGCCCCGCGCCGGCCCCGCCCGGCCACGTTCGCGGACACCCGTGCCGGGTCAGCCGACCAGTCCGGGTCGTGCGCCACCCGATGGAGAGTGCTGGGTGGGTATCGACCGTCCGGATCGGTGCTGTAGAGCGCCAGGCGGTTGGCGTGGGCCACCGAAGCGATCATCAGGTCGGCGATCCGGCGACGAGTGGTGCGGCCGATGGCCAGGACCGCGCCGGTGATCAGGCCGAAGGCGCGGGCCGCTTCGGCGTCGAAGGGCAGCGGATCGAAAGTCGCCTCGGTGTGTTGCAGGACGCTGGTTCGTCGGGCCCGCCCGACAGGGTCGTCGGCACGTGAACGAGTCTCCGCGTTCCACGCTGCGCATGATTGACCCGGAGTCGTTGCGCAGCTCTCGCTGCGTGATTTCCCGGTGAGCGTGTTCTGGGACAACCGTCAGGTGGTGCCGGGGGGTTGGCCGTGCCAGCGGGCGCGGTAGGCGGCCTCGTGGGCCTCGTGGGCGGTGCGCTCGGCGAAGACCAACGCACGCAGTGCGTGCCGGGCCTCGGACATCAGCACCACCTCGGCGGTGACCAGACCGACACAGATCGCGGTGAGCAGGCCGAGGGCGGCGAGGCCGGGCAGCGGCATGGCGACCGGGATGCCGACGGCGAGCACGACCAGGGTGCCGACCCGCAACCAGGACACCGTGTGCAGGGTGCGCAGCTGGAACAGCATGTTACCGACCAGGTACAGCATGACCCCGCCGAACAGCATCGGCACGTCCGGGCTGTGCGCCGGCTCGGTCACCGGTACGCCGGGCTCGGCGACGTCGTGCACGATGCCCTCGGCGCCGAGGGCGAACAGGATGATCCCGGCGATCATCGGCAGGTAGAGGTAGGCGTAGGCGTCGCGGGCCATCAGCACCCGGCGGGGGCCGAGGGTGGCGTGCAGGGCTATCCGGGCGGCCGGGCCGATCAGGTCGTAGTGCACCCACCAGAGGGCGGCGGTGAAGACGATGCCGAGCACGGCGGCCGTCACCCCGGGCCAGGTGGGCGCCTGGCCGAGCAGGTTGCTGCCGACGCCGACGGAGATCACCGACTCGCCCAGCGCGATGATCAGGATGAGGTCGTACCGCTCGGTCCAGTGCTCCGCCGAGGTGACCTCCCAGCCCCAGGTCCGGGCGAGCAGTCCGGTGCCGTACTGGAGCAGGACGACGGTCACCCAGAGTGCGTCCCGGACCAACGCGGCCATCTCGGTGTTGGGGATCTGTGCGGGCAACAGCGCGGCGACCAGCAGCAGGACGGTGCTCAGGCCCAGCTCGGGGGCGTACCGGAGCAGTTGCCGGCGCTCCACCGGGTTGTCGCGGACGATGTGCAGGAACAGCGTCAGATGCACGGCGCGGATGACCACGTAGCTGACCGCCACCACGACCGGACCGGCCTCGCTTCTGTGGTCCATGAACGCCTGCGGCAGGGCGAGGGCGAAGGAGAACAGCGCGGCCATCCCGGCCACCATCAGCACCGGCACGAAGCCCTCGCCGATGCGGACCCGGGTCGCCACCACGGTGTGCACCACCCAGCACCACCAGAGCACGGCGAGCACGAGCAGGGCGTGCAGCAGTTGCCGGCCATCGATGTTCGCGGCGGTGGCCCGGGTGATGATGAAGAACGAGAAGACGAAGACCAGATCGAAGAAGATCTCGAACCTGTCGACCCGGGCACCGGGCGCGATGGTGACGGCCGGCCCCAACCGACCCTGCCAGCCGCTGTCGCCCACCGCCTGAGTCTGGCAGCGGCCACCCGGGCGCGAGGCCGGTTCGGGCTCAGCTCCGCGGGCGGTACCGCAGGCCGTCCATCAGCAGGTCGAGCAGGCGTTGTGCCTGGTCACGCTGCTCGCGTCCACCGGCGGCCAGGGAGAGCCCGCTGAGCCCGACCAGTACGTCGGCGGGGTCGACGTCCGACCGGAGGGTGCCGGCCGCCGCGCCCGCGGCCAGCAGTCGGGCGACGGCCGCGCGGAGCCGGTCCCGGCTCTGCGCGAACGGGTTCGTCCCGGCGGCGATCACCAGGCGCAGGGCGTCGGCCATCTCCCGCTTGGTGGCGAGGTAGTCGACGAAGTGGTCCATCCAGGCCCGGGTCGCCGCCTCGGCCGGCAGCCGGCCGAGCAGCTCGCCGGCCGAGTCGCAGAGCTTTTCCAGCTCGTTGTGGTAGGCCGCGGCCACCAACGCCTCCCGGCTGGGAAAGTGCCGGTAGAGCGTGCCGATCCCCACCCCGGCGTCCCGGGCGATCTGTTCCAGGGTTACCTCGGCGCCAGCCTGGGAAAACGCCCGGACGGCCGCCTCCAGCAGCCGCTGGCGGTTGCGCAGCGCGTCGGCACGCAACGGTCGGGAAGCCTGCTCCGGCACGTCTCCTCCTGCAACTCGGCCCCGCCCGGGTGGTAACCGGAGGATCCTCCGGTTAGCCTGGAACGTAACGGAGGAGCCTCCGCTTCTTATCGTAGCGGCGGGTCTGCCCGCCGCGCCTCGCAGACAAGGATGGATCATGACCATCGGCACCCCGGTCAGCACCCCGTTCACCGCGACATCCACCGCGCTGGAGGTCGTCGAGGGCATCGACCTCACCGGACGACGGGCCGTCGTCACCGGCGGCGGATCGGGCATCGGCGTCGAGACCGCCCGGGCGCTCGCCGCCGCCGGCGCCGAGGTCACCCTCGCCGTTCGCAAGCCCGAGCAGGGGGCGAAGGCCGCCACCGACATCATCGGTACGACCGGCAACGACCGGGTCGGCGTGGCGGGACTCGACCTGGACGACCTGACCTCGGTCGCCGCCTTCGTGGCGGCCTGGGACGGGCCGCTGCACATCCTGGTCAACAACGCCGGGATCATGGCCTCACCCGAGATGCGCACCGCGCAGGGCTGGGAGATGCAGTTCGCCACCAACCACCTCGGGCACTTCGCGCTCGCCACCGGGCTGCGCCCGGCACTCGTCGCGGCGCGGGGTGCCCGGATCGTCTCGGTCAGCTCGTCGGCGCACCTGCGCTCGCCGGTCGTCTTCGACGACATCCACTTCGAGCGGCGGGACTACGAGCCGTGGTCGGCGTACGGGCAGTCCAAGACCGCCAACGTGCTGTTCGCGGTCGAGGCGACCCGGCGCTGGGCGGACGACGGCATCCTGGTCAACGCGCTGCACCCGGGCAGCATCCAGACCAACCTCCAGCGGTATGTGACCGAGGAGGAACTGGCCCGGCTGCGTGCCCAGACCGGCCCGGCCGAGCCATCGTGGAAGAGCCCGGAGCAAGGGGCCGCGACCTCGGTCCTGGTAGCCACCTCGCCGTTGCTCGACGGCCTCGGCGGGCGCTACTTCGAGGACTGCCAGCAGGCCGGCCCGCACCAGCCGGGCACCCGCACCGGCGTGGCCGAGTACGCCCTCGACCCGTCGACCGCCGAGCACCTCTGGCGGGTCACCCAGCAAACCCTAACCGCCTAACCCCCACCCACCCCACCCACCCCGACCCGCCGCGTTGATCATGAGGTTAGCGGTTGATTTTGAGATCGATAACGCCGCTAACCTCATGATCAATCCGCGGGGTCGGGGTGGGGGTGGGGGGTTATAGGCCCAGTTCGGGTTCGAAGTTGCCGGCTTCCAGCCGCTCCTTGACTGCGGTCAGGAAGCGGGCCGCGTCGGCACCGTCGATCAGCCGGTGGTCGTACGACAGGGCCAGGTAGACCATCTGGCGTACCGCGATGACCTCGCCCAGCTCCGGGTCGTTCACCACGACCGGGCGCTTGACCACCGCACCCGTGCCGAGCATCGCCGACTGCGGCGACGGGATGATCGGGGTGTCGAAGAGGGCACCCCGGCTGCCGGTGTTGGTCAGCGTGAAGGTCGCACCGGCGATCTCGTCCGGGCTGATCTTGTTGGTCCGGGTCCGCTCGGCCAGGTCGGCGACCCGCTTGGCGATGCCGCCCAGGTTGAGGTCACCGGCGTTGTGGATGACCGGCACCAGCAGGCCCCGCTCGGTGTCCACCGCGATGCCGAGGTTCTCGGCGTCCGGGTAGGTGATCGTCTGAGCGTCCAGGTCCATGGTGGCCTGGAGGATCGGGTACCGCTGGAGCGCCTCGATGGCCGCGAGAGCGAAGAACGGCAGGAACGACAGCTTGACGCCGTGCCGCTGCAGGAACGAGTCCTTGGCCTGCGCCCGCAGCTTGGCGACCTTGGTGACGTCCACCTCGACCACGGTGGTGAGCTGCGCCATCTCGTGCAGCGACGACAGCATCCGCTTGGCGATCGCCGCGCGGATGCGGGGCAGCTTCTCGGTGGTGCCACGCTTGGCGCTCGGCTGCGGCTTCTCGGCGGTCCGGGCCGGGGCCGCCGCAGCGGCCGGCTGCCGCGCCGGAGCCGGAGCGGCCTTGGCCGCCCTGGCCTTCTCGGCCGCGTCCAGCACGTCCTGCTTGCGGATCCGGCCGCCGACGCCGGTGCCGTTGACCGAGGCCAGATCCACGTTGTGCTCGCCGGCCAGCTTGCGGACCAGCGGGGTGACGTACCCGGCCGCCTGCTCGCCACCGTTGGACGGCGCCGCGCGCTGCGGGTGGGGGCCGGTGGCGTAGCGGCCCGCTCGGCCTTGGCCGGCTCCGGCGAGGTCTCGGCCTCCGCGGCGGGCTCGTTGTACGACATGCCCGGCGTCGGCTCGGACACCTGCGGCTCGGGCGTCGGCTCGGGCTTGGCCGCCGCCTTCGGCTCGGGCTTGGCCTCCGGCTCCGGCGTGGGCGCCGGCTTCGCCTCGGCCGGTGCGCCGCCGGCGGCACCGACCACGGCCAGCGTGGCACCGACCTCGGCGGTCTCGTCCTCAGCGACCTTGATCTCCAGGACGGTCCCGGCCACCGGCGAGGGGATCTCCGTGTCGACCTTGTCGGTGGAGACCTCCAGCAGTGGCTCGTCGACCTCGACGGTCTCGCCGACCTGCTTGAGCCAGCGGGTGACCGTACCCTCGGTGACGCTCTCGCCGAGGGCCGGCATCTGCACCGGGGTGCCCTCGCCCGACGCCGCCGGGGCGGCTTGGGCCGGCTGCCCGGCCGGCTCCTCGACGGCCGGCTGCTCCGCCTCGGCCTGCGGCTCCTCGGCCGCCTCGGCGGCCTGCTCCGCGAGGGCCTCCTGCTGCTGCGGGGCGGCCTCGCCGCCGGCCGACTCGCCCTCGCCGGAGATCACCGCCAGCTCGCTGCCGACCTCGGCCGTCTCGTCCTCGCCCACCACGATCCGGGTCAGCACGCCGGCCGCGGGGGACGGGATCTCGGTGTCGACCTTGTCGGTGGAGACCTCGAGCAGCGGCTCGTCGACCTCGACGGTCTCACCCTCCTGCTTGAGCCAGCGCGTGACGGTGCCCTCGGTGACGCTCTCGCCGAGCCGGGGCATGGTGACCGATACCGGCATGTTCTCCAGACTCCTTCATTTCCCTGGTGGGGGGATCATCGCCCGTCGCCGGACGCCGCGGGTACGTCGTGGTCAGGCGTGCGCGTGCAGCGGCTTGCCGGCGAGGGCGAGGTGCGCCTCGCCCAGGGCCTCGTTCTGCGTCGGGTGGGCATGCACGAGCTGCGCCACCTCGCCCGGGTACGCCTCCCAGTTGTAGATCAGTTGCGCCTCGCCGATCAGCTCGCCGACCCGGGCGCCGACCATGTGCACGCCGACCACGGGCCCGTCGGAGACCCGGACCAGCTTCACGAAGCCGGCCGTCCTGAGGATCTGGCTCTTGCCGTTGCCGCCGAGGTTGTAGTTGTAGGTCTTGACCTTGTCGGCACCGTACTGCTCCTTGGCCTTCGCCTCGGTGAGGCCGACGGAGGCCAGTTCCGGGTCGCAGTAGGTCACCCGGGGGATGCCCGCCTCGTCGATCACCGCGGGGCTCTGGCCGGCGATCTCCTCGGCCACGAAGATGCCCTGCTGGAAGCCGCGGTGGGCGAGTTGGAGGCCGGGCACGATGTCGCCCACGGCGTAGACGTTCGGCACGCCGGTGCGCAGCCGCTCGTCGGTCAGCACGTAGCCGCGGTCCATCTTCACCCCCTGCTCCTCGTAACCGAGGCCGGCGGTGTTCGGGCCGCGGCCCACGGCGACCAGCAGCAGCTCGGCCTCGACGGTCTCGCCGCCGGCGATGGTCACCTTGACGCCGCTGTCGGTCTTCTCGACCTTCTCGAACGGCTTGCCGACCTTGAAGTTGATCTTCCGCTTGCGGAACGCCCGCTCCAGCGCCTTCGACGACTCCTCGTCCTCGGCGGCGACCAGCCGGGGCAGCGCCTCGATGATGGTCACGTCCACCCCGAAGGACTTCCAGACGCTGGCGAACTCGACGCCGATCACGCCGCCGCCGAGCACGATCGCCGAGGAGGGAACCCGGTCCAGGGTCAGGGCGTGGTCACTGGTGATCACCCGCTCGCCGTCGACCTCCAGGCCGGGCAGGCTCTTGGCGTACGAGCCGGAGGCCAGCACCACGTTGCGGCCGGTGTAGCGCTTGCCGTCCACCTCGACGGTGTCCGGACCGACCAACTTGCCGGCGCCCGCCACGAAGGTGATGCTCTTGGCGCCGCCGACCAGGCCCTGCAGGCCCTTGTAGAGGCGGGAGACGACGCCGTCCTTGTACGAGTTGACCGCCGCCATGTCGATGCCGACCAGCTCGGCCTTGACGCCGAACTGCTCCGACTCGCGGGTCTGGTCGGCGATCTCGGCGGCGTGCAGCAGCGCCTTGGTCGGGATGCAGCCGTTGTGCAGGCAGGTGCCGCCGAGCTTGCCCTTTTCGACCAGCGCCACGGAAAGGCCCAGTTGGGCGGCGCGCAGAGCGGTCGCGTAGCCGCCGCTGCCACCTCCGAGGATGACGATGTCGAAGGTTGCGTCGTTCGGCTCGCTCACGTCCAACTCCCAGGTCGCGTCGCTGCATCGGGGGTCACGGTGGGGTAACAGGGACACACCCCACCCCGGTCATCTTGTCACCACCGCGCGGCACCCGCGTACCGAGGTGCCCAACGACACGTTACGGCCACGTACCCTAGGCACTGCCTTCGATGACGGACGGATGGGGAGACGGCTCGGTGGGACTGTTCCGGCGACGCAAGCGGGTAGGCGCGGCCGACCCCGACCGTACGGCCAATCCTGCCGACCTGAAGCACCTGGAGAATTTCGTCCGCACCCGTCGGGGTGTCGAGGCGTTCATCGAACCCCGGACCACGGTCACCGAGACCACCGTCATCCTGATCGCCGACGACGGCGAGTGGACCCGGCGCCGCATCGACGGGCCGGACGGGGCGCGGCGTTTCGCGTACCGGCTGAGCATCCCCGTCTACGACGTCGCGCTGATGGGCTACCCGCAGCGGATGCGCGACTACAACGAGCGCCGCAAGCGCCGCCCCGAGCTGTACTGACCCGCCGCGCGCCCCCGCGCCGCGGGGAGACAGCAACTTCGGGGAAGTTGCTGTCTCCCCCGCGCCGGGAGGCAGCAACTTCCCCGAAACTGATCGGGTTTCGCGCGGGCTCGCGCGGGCTCAGCCGTTGGCGGCGACGTCGTCGATCAGGTGCAGCAGCGTACGGACCGGGACGCCGGTGCCGCCCTTGGTCCAGTAGCCGGTGGCCTCGCCCGGGTGGTACGACGGCCCGGCGATGTCGATGTGTGCCCAGGCGACGTCGTCGGTGACGAACTCGCGCAGGAAGACGCCGCCCTGCAACATGTGACCGGCACGGTCCATGCCCGCGTTGACCTGGGAGATGTCGGCCACGTCGGAGTCCATGCCCTTGCGCACGTCGTCCGGCAGCGGCATCGGCCAGGCCGGCTCGCCGACCGCGTCGCCGGCCGAGCGGACCCGCTCGCACAGTTCGGTGGTACCCATCACACCGGAGATCCGCTTGCCCAGCGACACGACCTGTCCGCCGGTGAGGGTGGAGGCCTCGAAGAGGTAGTCGCAGCCGTCCGCGCAGGCCCGCGCCATCGCGTCGCCGAGGACCATCCGGCCCTCGGCGTCGGTGTTGAGCACCTCCACCTTCTTGCCGTTGAACATGCTGACCACGTCGCCCGGCCGGTACGCGGACCCCGACGGCATGTTCTCCGCCATCGGCACGTACGCGGTCACCGCCACCGGCGGC
This sequence comes from Micromonospora tarapacensis, assembly GCF_019697375.1. Taxonomy (NCBI): domain Bacteria; kingdom Bacillati; phylum Actinomycetota; class Actinomycetes; order Micromonosporales; family Micromonosporaceae; genus Micromonospora; species Micromonospora tarapacensis. Next base: position 402,136 of record NZ_JAHCDI010000004.1, read on the forward strand.
TTCAGCTCGGCCACCGCCAGCATGGTGGCGGCCACCGCCGCCGCGCCGGCCATGTCGGACTTCATCTCCCACATGCCCTGCGCCGGCTTGATCGAGATGCCGCCGGTGTCGAACGTGATGCCCTTGCCGACCAGGGCGACCCGCTTGCCGGTGCCGCCTCCGGCCGGGGTGTACGTCAACTTGACCAGACGCGGCGGTGCCTCCGAACCCTGCCCGACCGCGGTGATGCCGCCGTACCCGCCCTCGCGCAGCGCGACCTCGTCGAGCACCTCGACGTCGAGCCCCGCCGCCCGGCCGGCCTCGGCGACCGCGTCGGCGAAGGCCGGCGGGCGCTGCTCGTTCGGGGCGGTGTTGACCCAGTCCCGGGTGCGCCGGACGGCGTCGGTCACCGTCCGCGCCCGGGCCAGTTCGGCCTGCGCGCCCGCGTCCGCGGCGTCCGGCACGGCCACCAGCACCTCGGCCACCGGCTCACGCCGGGTCGGCTGGGGCAGGGTCTTGTACCCGGCGAAGCGGTAGCCGCCCAGCAGCGCACCCTCGGCGGCAGCGCGCAGCGCGTCGGCCGCGTCGGCGTCGTCGGGCAGCGGCAACGCGAGCGCCACGCGGGGCGCGCCGGCCAGGGCCCGGACGGCGGCTCCCGCCGCGCGGCGCAGGATCTCCGGCGCGGGCGCGGCACCGCTGGGCTCCGGGCCGAGGCCGACCGCGGCGACCACCGGAGCGGCGATCGTGCCCAACGTCGCCAACTTGATCACCTCGCCCGGGCCGCCGGTCGCGCCGAGCAGCGCCAGCGTCTCGGTCAGCTTGCCGTCGAAGGCGGCGGCGATGCTCTCGGCGCCGCTGGCGAGCAGCAGGGTGCCGGCGAGGCCGCCGGTGGCGTCCTGCTCGCCGGTCGTGCTGTGCACGCCGATCACGATGGCGTCCACGGCGAGTTCGGCGGGGTCGGTGTCGACCAGGCTCAGGATGGTGCTGGGCGATGTCACGGAGGCTGCTCCCGGGCGGGCCGGGCCGGTCGCGGGTGGCGTACCGGCGGTGGAGTTCACCGGCGGATGATTTACCCGCCGGATGTCGATGCTGTCCCGCCGGGTCGTCCGGCGGTCCCGCCGATGCTAACCAGCCCGGTGCGTCCCGGTAAGTTCCACCCATGACCGACGTGACCACAGACGCCGCCGCGACCCGGCTGCGTCGTTCCCCGCTGGGCGAGCGGCACACCGCGCTCGGCGCCAAGTTCGCCCCGTTCGGTGGCTGGGAGATGCCGCTGGAGTACGCCGGCGGCGGGGTGCTCCGGGAGCACACCGCGGTGCGCACCGACGTCGGCGTGTTCGACGTGTCGCACCTGGGCAAGGTGCGGGTGACCGGCACCGGGGCGGTGCAGTTCGTCAACGCCTGCCTCAGCAACGACCTGGACCGGATCGGGCCGGGCCGGGCGCAGTACACGCTGTGCTGCGACGACGCGACCGGCGGCGTGGTGGACGACATCATCGCCTACCGGTACGCCGACGACCACGTCTTCCTCATCCCGAACGCCGCGAACACCGCCGAGGTGGTGCGCCGGCTGCGCGCCGCCGCGCCGCCGCAGGTCACGGTCACCGACGAGCACGAGGCGTACGCCGTGCTGGCGGTGCAGGGGCCCCGCTCGGCGGAGCTGCTGGGTGGCCTGGGCCTGCCCACCGAACACGGGTACATGAGCTTCACCCCGGCCCGCCTCGCCGGCGTCGAGCTGACCGTGTGCCGGACCGGCTACACCGGTGAGCTGGGCTACGAACTGGTGGTCCCGGCCGGTGCGGCGGTCGCGGTGTGGGACGCGCTGTTCGCCGCCGAACCGGCACCGCGGGCCTGCGGGCTGGGCGCCCGGGACACGTTGCGCACCGAGATGGGGTACCCGTTGCACGGCCAGGACCTGTCGCTGGAGATCACGCCGGTGCAGGCCCGGTCGGGCTGGGCGGTCGGCTGGGACAAGCCGTCCTTCTGGGGCCGCGACGCGCTACTCGCGGAGCGGGCCGCCGGTCCCCGTCGGACGCTGCGCGGGCTGGCAGCCGTGGACCGGGCCATCCCGCGCCCCGGTATGGCGGTCTTCCACGGCGACACCCGGGTCGGCACCGTCACCAGCGGCACCTTCAGCCCGACGAGGAAGCAGGGTATCGCGCTCGCGCTTGTCGACACCGCCGCCGAGCTTCCCGACGGCGCCGAGCTGCACGTCGACGTCCGTGGCCGCCGGGGTGCCGTCCGCCTGACCCGCCCGCCCTTCGTCCACCCCTCCGTCCGGTGACCCGTCAGGTGGTGGGGGTTTCGCCGGCGTCGAGGACGGCCTGGGTCCAGCCGCCCTCGATGACGCCGGTGCCGTCGAGCACCGCCCAGTCGACCACGTCGGCGGTCTCCACCACCACGGGGGAGCCGATCCGCACCGTCGGGTCGGTGTTGGCGTCGCTGGCGCTGTCGCCGACGATCCGGTCCGGGGAGTCCCAGGAGGTCACCCCGGCCCAGACGTACTCCGGGCCGTCGTCGCCCGGCAGGCCGTACTTGACGACCAGCTGGGTCTCCGGCGGCAACTGCCCGTCCCGGAACCGGACCCGGACGTCGTCCAAACCGGCACGGGCGGTGGCGATCGCCCGGCTCATCGCGTCGCCCGGCCGGGCGTAGCGCACGTCGGGCTGGATGCCGGCGAACAGCGTGGCGCAGGCGGCGGCGAAGTAGCGCCCGGCCGGACCGGGATGCCCGGCCGGCGGACGCAGGCTGAGGAACGAGTCGGCGTCCGGGTCGGTCGCCGGGTCCAACTCCAGCCGCAGCAGCACCGGCGCCGTGGCACCGTGCTGCTCCGGATTTCCGTACGCCACCGCGATGTCGTGCCCGGTCACCGTGGCCAGCACCGGCAGCGGCACGAACGCCGGCACCTCCTCGCCGGTCAGCCCGTCGGTCCAGTCCCGCAGCAGCCGTCGCGCGGCACCGGTCATCACCGCGCCCCAGGCCCGGGTGAGATGGTCGGGCACACCCTGGGTCTGCAACTCCAGCAGGCCGAACCGGCGTAGCCCCTTCGTGGTGAACCAGAGCCCCTCGGCGTCCGACGAGTACGGCACCAGCACCCAGTCGACCAGCCGGACCCGGCCCTGGGCGTCGGGCAGCGACCGCAGCGCCGCGGCCGGGTCCAGGAACTGCAGGCCGAAGACGTCCACCACGTCGCCGCCGACCGTCTCGGCCACCGCCGCGGCCACCGCCCGGGCGGCCCACTCGTGCGCCGGCGGCCAGCCCGGCCGGTACTCGGCCTGCACCACCACCAGGTGGCTCGCCGCGGCCAGCCGGTCCAGCTGCGTCTCGCTGGCCCCGAACGCGCTGAGCAGGTCCGGCGGCAGCTTGGGGAACTCGCTTACCGGGCGGACGTCGACGCTCATCAGCGGGCTGTCCAGCATCTGCCGGGCCAGCCCGTGCACCGGCTCGGCGAGCCGGCCGGCCAGCCCGGCCACCGCCGTCCGTGCCGTCACCGACGGCAGTCCCACCGTCGGCACCAGGTACGTCGCGCTGAGCGACTCCGGAACCGGAACGGGCAGGAAGTCGTCGGTGATGAGCATGGTTCCCCCGGGTGGCCGCGCCGGTGCTGTCGTGGGAGAACGCTACCCGGCGGCGGTCGCCCGGCTCAGCCGGACAGCGCCAGTCCCAGGTAGACCAGCGTGGTGACCAGTTCCACCGTCGCGCCGAGCACGTCACCGGTGATACCGCCGAGCCGGCGTACCACGTGCCGGAGCAACCCGGCGGCGACGGCGAGCGCGACGAGCACGGCCAACGGCCCCTGCCACGGGCGCTCCGGCACCGCCGCGACCGCCGGCACCGCGACGGCGGCCGTGCCGGCGAGCAGCGCCACCGGGCCGATGGTGCCGGCCACCAGTGCGCCGAGACCCTCCGGGCGGGCCGCCGGCACACCCCGCCGGCAGGCCAGCGCGACCCCGAGCCGACCGGCCGCGGTGGCCGTCACCACGGCCGCGAACACCGCCGGCCGGGACCGGCCGGCCAGTTCCGCCAGCGCCGCCGCCTGCACCAGGAGCACGAGCACCAGCGCGACCACCCCGAACGGCCCCACGTCCGGCTTCTTCATGATCTCCAACGCGGCCGGACCGCGCCGGTACGAGCCGAGCGCGTCCACGGTGTCGGCCAGCCCGTCCAGGTGCAGCCCCCGGGTGAGCAGGGCGCCGGCGGCGACGGTGATCCCGGCGGCGACCAGCGGCGCGGTGACCGTGTCGAGCAGCAGCAGTACGCCGGCCAGCGGCACGCCGAGCAGTGCGCCGACCGCCGGGGCGAGCGCCATCGCCGTGCCCGCCGTGCCCCGGTCGATCCGGCCGGCACGCATCGGCAGGATGGTGAGGGTGGTCAGCGCCAGCCGCGCCCCGTCGCCGAGCCGGCGCTCAGCCGGCACGGTCCGCCGGCTGGGGCACCGGTTCGGCGGTCGTCGGTCCGGGCCCGTGCGGCTCCGGCTCGTGGAAGTCGGGTTCGGTCTCCTCTACCGGCCCCGGCTCGCCGTCAACGCCGCCGCCGGCGCCGTCAGCGTGGCCGCCGTCAGCGCCGTCAGCGCCGTCAGCGCCGTCAGCGCCGTCAGCGCCGTCAGCGGCGTCGGCGGCGGGCGGGTGGGTCGGGCGCTCCGGCAGCGCGGCGGCCAGCGCCAGCACCGAGCGCAACAGCGGCAGCACGGTCAGCGCGTTCGCCCCCTCGCCGAGGTCGAGCCGCAGCTCCGCCAGCGGGGTCAGGCCGAGCACGTCGGCGGCCAGCTGCACGGCGGGTGCCCGCCGTGGTCGGCCAGCAGGCACCAGTGTCGGGCCTGCCCGGCCAGGTCCCGGCTGACCATCGCGGCGGCCACGCCGACGGGCCCGTCCAGCAGCACCGGGATCCGGCGGGCGGTCGCGCCGAGCAGGATGCCGGTGGCGATGGCGATGTCCCCGCCGGCCAGCTCGGTCAACACCGCCTTGGCGTCCCGGGAGGACCGCCGGGTGCGGTGCAGGGCGTCCCGGACCGCCGCGCAGCGGGCCATCCAGGCCACGTCGTCGATCTCGCCGCCGGTGGTGACCACCCGGGCGAGCACCGCCGGGGTTCGGCGCCGGCGGTCGCGGCCAGCACCGCGGCCACCGTGGCCTCGGTGCCCGCCCCGCACGCCGCCAGCACCAGCAGCTGCGTGCCGGCGTCCGCGGCCTCCTCGGCGAGCCGCCAGCCGTAGCGCAGGGCCGACTCCACCTGCTCCCCGCTGAGCGCCGGGCCATGCTCGATGGGTGCGGCGGCCGGGGCGTCCACCACCTGGAGGCCCGCGCCGCTTCCGGCGGCCAACCGGGCGAGGACGCCCTGACCGGCACGGGCCTGGTCGGCCCGGCGGGTCGACTCGCCGGGCACCGTGCCGGCGGCGACGCCACCCGCGTGGTCGCCGCGCAGCAGCAGCACGCGCACCGACTGCCAGGATGCCGGGGTGGGCGTGCCCTGGGTGGCGGCGGCGAACGAGACCACCTGCTCCAGCACGCCGAGACCGGTGCCCGGCACGTCCAGGGTGGCCAGCCGGTCCACCGCCTGCGGCCCGGCGTACTCGTCGGGCATGGGCAGCTCCATACCGGGCTGGATGAGCAGCCCGGTGGCGGCCACCGGCAGGACCATGGTGGGCGCGGCCCAGTCGGCGCCCGGGTCGACGGAGCCGGGTGCGGCGGATACCTCCGGAGCGGTCACCGGCGGCGACTCGGGCAGCGGGAGAACGCTGCCGGTGGCCGGCCCACCGGCCGGGCCGGCCTGCGCGGGCACGGTCGCCCCGGGTGGCCGGCGGCGGGCCGGGCCGGCGGGGTCAGCGGCCGGCGTGGGGCCGGCAGGGTTCGGCGTGGGCGTCGCGGCGACCGGCTTCAGCCGGCACGGCTGGCCGGCCACCACCAGGACCACCGCGTCGCAGGCGTCCGCGACGGCGCGGTTGACCGCGCCGAGCGCGTCGGTGAACGCCCGGCCCAGCGGCGTCGTCGGCACCAGGGAGAGCCCGACCTCGGGGCTGACCAGCACCAGTCGCGCGGCGCAGGCCCGCACGGCCGCGGCCAGCTCGTCGACGGTGGCGGTGTCGTCCGCCGGCTGGTGGGCCGGGTCGAGCAGCACGGTCACCCAACCGCCGAGGTCGTCGACGAGCAGCGTCTCGTCCGGCCGGGCGGTGGCGATCACGTCGGCGAGCCGGCGCGGTTCGTCCGCGGTCTCCTCGGTGCTCCAGGTCGCCGGCCGGCGGGCCCGGTGCGCGGCGAGTCGGGCCGCCCACTCCGGGTCGTCCTCGCCCCCGGCGGCGGCCGTGGCCACATAACGGACCGTGGCGGCCTCGGCCAGCAGGGACTCGGCGAACTCCGACTTGCCGGACCGGGTTCCGCCGAGGACCAGAAGCGTGTTCCACCCGTCTAGGGACATGCTGCGTACCTTACGTCCAGCGGGGCGGGCGGGGCACCGCAGGTGCGCCGCCCGGCACCCGCCGTCCGGAGCGGCTCAGCGCTGCTCGGGAGCCTGGTAGCGGTAGTCGTTCGGGTTGACGTCCGCCGGCTTCGGATCCTCCTGCCAGGCGCCCTCGCCGGGGCGCGCCACCAGGGCGTCGACCAGTTCCTGCCGGTCCATCTCCGGCGCACCGTCGATGCCGCCGCGCGTCGCGATGTCCCGCAGCTCCTCCGTGTCCATCTCGGGTATCGGTTTCGTCATCGCCGCCTCCCGTCCGAAGAGTCCGTCCACCGGGACATACCCCGACCGGCAACGGTCACTCGCACCCACGTCCGGCGGCCGTGGCCCGGCCGCCCGACGTGCGGTGCGACTACGCTGGCGGGGGTCCGTCCCACGGGACATCAGCGGCGAGGGGAGACGCGCACATGGCGTGGAGCTGGCGGTACGAGGGCACGAACGGCGAGTCGGTCGACGGGCCGGACGAGTCGTTCGGCAGCCAGGCGGACGCCGAGTCCTGGATCGGTCAGATCTGGCGGGAGCTCGCGGCCTCCGGCGTCACCTCGGTCGCCCTCCTCGAGGACGACCGGGTGGATTACCGGATGAGCCTGCTGCCCGTGGCGGAGTGATGACACCAAGGGACGCCGAGCCGCTGCTGCTCGGGGTGCCTCGGGCCGCGTTCCGGCCCAGCCCGGTCTTCGGAGCCCTGGTCGCGCTGCTGGTGACCTGCGCCGTGCTGACCTGGCACGAGGTCGGCAACGTCCGGCTCAACGTGTTCGGCTTCGTCGTCTCCGGCTGGCTGGTCTCGCTCTGCCTGCACGAGTACGCCCACGCCGTGGTCGCGTACCGCTCCGGTGACCGTGGCGTGGCCCACCGCGGCTACCTGACGCTCAACCCGCTGAAGTACAGCCACCCGCTGCTGTCCATCGCGTTGCCGGTGGCGGTGGTGCTGCTCGGCGGCATCGGGCTGCCGGGTGGCGCCGTCTGGGTGGACCGGCACGTGATCCCGGGTCGGCTGCGGCACAGCCTGGTCAGCCTGGCCGGCCCGGCCACCAACGTGCTGTTCGCGCTGGTGCTGGTGGCGGTGCTGCGGCTCGGCGCCCCGGGCGGCGGGCCGCTGGAGTTCTGGGCCGCCGTCGCGCTGCTCGCCTTCCTCCAGCTCACCGCCAGCCTGCTCAACCTGTTGCCGGTGCCCGGCCTCGACGGCGGCAACATGCTCCAGCCGTGGCTGAACCCGCAGTGGCGGCGGATGTACGACCTGTTCGCGCCGTACGGCTTCATCCTGCTCTTCGCGTTGCTGTGGAACCCGACGATCGGCGGCTGGTTCTTCGCCGCCGTCTTCGCGATCGGCGACGCCCTCGGCCTGCCCCCGTGGCTCTACGCCACGGGTCTCGAACTGGTCCGCTTCTGGCAGGGCTGACCGGCCCGTCCGCCGGTCGACCGGTGCCACCCGAGCGCCCGGCCGGTGCACGCCGCACCGGCCGGGCGTGGTGGGTCAGGGCCGTTCGGCCGGGGACTCGGTACGCGCGGGATCGCGCTCGGCCACCGGGTCGACGATCTCGTCGATCGCCTTGAGCAGGCCGGCGTCGAGCTTGACGCCGGCCGCCTTGACGTTGTCGTGGACCTGCTCGGGGCGGGACGCCCCGATGATGGCCGAGGACACGTTGGGGTTCTGTAGCACCCAGGCGATGGCCAGCTGGGCCATGCTCAGCCCGGCCTGGTCGGCCAGCGGTCGCAACTGCTGCACCCGGGTCAGCACGTCGTCGGTCAGCCACTTGGCGATGAAGCCCGCCCCGGACTTCTCGTCGGTGGCCCGGGACCCGGCCGGCGGCGGCTGGCCGGGAAGGTACTTGCCGGAGAGCACGCCCTGCGCCATCGGCGACCAGACGATCTGGCCGATGCCCAGCTCCTCGCTGGTGGGGATCACCTCGGTCTCGATGACCCGCCAGAGCATGGAGTACTGCGGCTGGCTGGAGACCAGCGGGATGCGCAGCTCCCGGGCGAGGGCGTGGGCCTCGCGCAGCTGCGACGCCTTCCACTCCGAGACGCCGATGTAGTGCGCCTTGCCGGAGTGCACGACGTCGGCGAAGGCCTCCATCGTCTCCTCCAGCGGAGTGCTGTAGTCGTACCGGTGGGCCTGGTAGAGGTCCACGTAGTCGGTCCGCAGCCGGCGCAGCGAGCCGTCGATCGACTCCATGATGTGCTTGCGGGACAGGCCCCGGTCGTTGCGTCCCGGGCCGGTGGGCCAGTACACCTTGGTGAAGATCTCCAGACCCTCGCGCCGCTCCTGCTCCAGCGCCCGGCCGAGGACGTCCTCGGCGCGGGTGCCGGCGTAGACGTCGGCGGTGTCGAAGGTGGTGATGCCTGCGTCGAGGGCGGCTCGGACGCAGGCGAACGCCGCATCCTCCTCGACCTGCGAGCCGTGGGTGATCCAGTTGCCGTACGAGATCTCACTGACCATCAGGCCGGAGCGGCCCAGGTGTCGGAATTCCATCTCTCGACCCTAGCCCGCCGCCGACCGGCGGCGGCGACCACGACCACTGCGGTGCAGATCGCGACCGCTGCGGCACGGCAGGTGATCAGTCCGGCAGCAGGGCGTGCCGCATGCTCCGGGCCAGCCAATCCCGGTAGGTCCGCTCGTCCCAGCCGGCCCCGTGCACCAGGGCGCCGTAGTGCGCCGGGTCGTTGTGGAACCACACCTCGTCGACGGCGCGCTCCACGTCGGACCCCGCGCGCAGCGGCCCGAGGGCGGCCAGCCGGTCGACCACCGTCCGGGCGCCGATGCGCCGGTTGCGCAGCAGCGTCTGCCACACCTCGGCGGTCTCGGGTGACCCGTCGGCGGCCCGCCGTACCGTCTCGAACACGCGCGCGGTCCGGGCGCCGATCAGCGTGCAGACGTCGGCGTACGCGTCGAGCACCGCACCCTGGCTCTCGGCCTCCCAGACCGGCCGGTACCAGGGCCGTTGGGCGACCGGAATCGGTTCGTCGTCACCGGCCAGTGCCTCGTCGAGCACCTGGCGCAGCAGCGCCGCCTTCGAACCGAAGGCGGCGAAGACGGTGGGCCGGGCCACGCCGGCCGCGGCGGCGACGTCGGCCAACGAGGTGGCGGTGTAACCCCGGGCGACGAACAGCTCGGTCGCCGCGACGACCACCGCCTGGCGGGTACGCCGGGCGCTCTCCGCGCGGACCCGGGAGTGGTACGGCCGGGTCGGCTTTTCGTCCTTGACTTCACCCATGACGCAGTCATACTAACAACGCATTCACTAGACAACGGGCTATCGATTAGCAACTGACTATCCAATAGTTCCGTGTGTGCCGAAGTGGCACCGACCCTGGGGAGGTCCGTGTCGATCCGTCCGCACCTGCTCCGCCGCGACGAGGGCGAGGCGTACTGGTTCACCGGCAACCTGGTCACCGTCAAGGCCGCCGCCGGCCAGACCCGCGGGCAGCTGACCGTGGTCGAGTTCGTCAACCCGCCCGGCTTCGCGCCGCCGCTGCACCGGCACGAGTTGGAGGACGAGATGTTCTACGTGCTCTCCGGCTCCGCGGTGTTCCACTGCGCGGGCGAGGAACGGGAGGCCGGACCCGGCGCCGGTCGACCCGGCCGCGCTGGGCCATGCCGCGGCCCGGCACGGCATCGAGCTGCTCGGACCGCCGCCCGGCCACTGACCGATCCGATCCTCACCTGGGAGACGACCATCATGATCCTGTTTCGCACCACCGGTTCCCGGCGGCGTCCCGCCGGCGCGGCCTGGCCGACGGTGACCGTCGTGGCCATCACCCTCGCCGGCTCGGCCGCCTGCTCGGCCGAGCCGGCCACCCCGACCGGCCCGGACCAGGCCGCCTCCGCCTCCGCCGCGGCGCGGTCGGACGACGGCGCCGAGAAGATCGACGGCTGCACGCTGCTGACCGACGCCGAGGTCACCGAGATCATCGGAGACAACCCCGGCGGGGTGCCCGGCTCCGCCGGCTGCACCTGGGAGAACCCGGACACCTACCACTCGGTGACCCTGCACATCGGGATTCCCGGCACCGCGGTCGACGGGCAGCTGCCGCCCGCCGATCCGATCCTCGGCGAGCCCGAGGAGGGCCCCGACGGGATGCGGTTCTCCACCGGCGAGGTCGAGTTCGCCGGCGGCGACCGGTACTGCACGCTGCGGGTGGTCACCAGCGTCGTCGACGACAGCGACCGACCCACGATGATCCGGCTCGCCGGACTGGTCCGTGACCGGCTCTGAGCCCCTGACCACCGGCCGCCCGGCGGCGGTCCGACTCGGCCGGCGTGACCGGCCTGCGCTGACCCGGCCGGCGTGACCGGCCTCTGCTGACCCGGCCCGGGGGCCGTGGCCGAACGCGACGAGGTGGACAGATGCGCAGACCACTGGTGGCCGGGCTGCTCGTGGTGCTGGTCACGGTGACCGGCTGCACCCGGGGTGGAGCCGACCGGGACGGCCCGGTACAGCAGGTGGCGGGCGAGCGGCTGACCGAGGGCGAGTTCCGCTACGGCCAGGCGCCCCGCCCGCATCCGAAGGTCACGTACCAGCCGGACGTCGTCCTGATCGGGGCCGGCGCGGAGGCGGTCCGGTCGGTCACCGTGGACGGGCTGACCTGGACGTTGGACGCCGCCGCCGGTGGCGTGTCGGACCTGGGACCAGGCAAGGTCATGTTCGTCACCTCGCGCGGGGTGGGCCGGGTGGTGGAGGTGCACGACGAGGGGGACACCCGGAGGGTGACCATCGCGCCGGTCGAACTCACCGACGTGATCCGTGACGGTGAGTTCGCCAGCGACGAGCCGGTGCCGATCGACGAGCCCATCGCCTACAGCGCCGAGGGCGCGCTCTGGACCGACCACGACGCCGTCACCGCGGCGTCGCCACCCTCGCCCGGAGTACGCCCGGCGGCGTTCGGCGGCACGCCCGGCGCCCTGGTGCGCCCCGCCGCCGGTGCTGCGGGTGCCGGCCGGCACCGGCCCGCCGTGCCGGCCGCCCGCCGGGCACCCGCGCCGCCGGAACCGGAACGGGTCGACATGCCCCGACCCTCCGTCGGGTCCCGGGGCGTGACCGCGAACGGCTTCACCACCACCCCGCGGTGCTGCCGGGACGGCGTCGGCGCGGACATCAGCTACGACGACGGGGAGATCCGCTTCGTCGCCAGCGCCATGCTGGCCATGCGGAGCCCCTCGGCGCGGTTCCACCTGGCCATCTCCGGCGGCCGGGTGCGGGTGGCCGAGTTGCAGGTCCACGGTGGCGGTGGCCTCAGCGTCAGCATCAAGGGGGCCAGCAGGGTCGGCACCGACCGGCAACTGGACCGGCGCTTCACCATCCCGGTCGACTTCACCGTGCCGGTCGGGCTCGTCCTCGGGATTCCGTTCACCCTGAGCGTCACCCAGGAGCTTGTCGTCCGGACCGCCTTCAGCGCCAGGGACGGCAACCTCAGCGCCTCCGGCGCGTACGACCTGCGGGGTGTGCTCGGCTTCGGCTACCGCGACGGCGGATGGGGGGTGCACCGGCCGGAAGGCCCCTTCATGCGGTCGAGCCTGCTCGACTCGGTGAAGGGGATCTCGGTCGGTGCCAACGGAGCGGTGCTGGCCTACAAGGCGACGTTCACCCTCGGCATCGGTGCCTTCGGCTTCAAGGCGGGGCTGCACCTCGGGTTCACCGTCTCCACCGGAGTGGCCCGCGGTTCGGCCCTGGCCCAGTTCTTCCCGCTCGCGCCGGGCACCCGCGGCATCGACTGCCGCGGCGCCAGCCTGTCGATCGACCTGACGTACTCCGTGGGTTACGTCATCCCGGAGCCGGTGGTGAAGGTCGTCAACTTCTTCCTGCGGATCTTCCAGGCGAGACCCATCACCAGCTCGGGCGGCATCCCGAACCCGCCGGGCCGGGTGCACGTCTTCGACCGGAAGCAGTACGACCCGCCGGGTTGCGTGGCCTGACCGCCAGGGCACGCCGGGTGGGCCGACCGTCGGAGCCGCCGGACGCTGACCGACTCAGAGCACCGGGTTGGCGTCGGTGAGCAGACCTTCGATCTCGGCGACGACGTCGGCCGGACGGGGGAACATCGGGTCGATCAGCGGCTCGCCGCGCCGGTCGAGCGCACCCCAGTTCCCGGCGCTGTTGGTCGCCAGGAAGGCGACCGGGTGGATCAGCAACGCCGGGTGCGCCGGTGCCACGATCACCTGCCCGCTACGGTCCACCACGCCCCTGCGGCCCGCCAGGTCCACCACGGCCAGGCCCTCGTCGGTGAAACCGTCGACGTAGCGGCCGTCGGCGAGGGTGGTGTGGAAGCCGTGGTAGCGGGTCGGCACCAGGATCCGGCCGGTACGGTCGACGGCTCCCCAGCCCTCCCGGCGGACCACCGCCACGCCCTTGCGGAACGGCCGTACGTCGGCGAAGCCGGGCGGCACCACGACCTCCCCGGCGGTGTCGACGGCCAGCCAGCCGCTCTCGTCGCGGACCACCCAGGCCAGGCCGTCGGAGTACGGCCGGGCCGCCAGGTAGGTCGGCCCGATCACCGTCTCGCCGGTCAGCTCGATCAGCGACCACCGGTCGGTCTGCGACCCGCGTACCCAGGCCAGGCCGTCCCGGAACGGCTGCGCCTCGACGTACCGGGCGGGCACGACCATGTCACCCTCGGCGTCCGCGTAACCCCACAGGCCCTGGCCGCCGTCGCGCGCGGGCACCGGGCTCCGGTCGCGCTCCAACACCTCGTCCCAACTACGCGGGTACGGCCCGAAGCCGCCCTCCGCGGCGCGGGCGGCGATCGCGTCCAGCCCGATCCGGACCCGGGCCAGCAACTCGGCGTCCCCCTCGCCGCGCAGGTCGAGAGCGCGCTCGAAGTGATGGCACGCCTCGATCAGCCGGCCCTGGTCGTAACAGCAGCGGGCGGCGTGCTCGTGCAGGGCGGCCCGCAGCCGGTCGGGTAGCTCGACCGAGTTGGCCTCCGCGAACAGCCGGTCCGCCTCGGCGAACTCGCCGCGCCAGCGCAGCAGGTGGGCCAGCCGGGCCTGGGCGAGCGCGACCCGCCGCAACTCACCGGTCGCCTCGGCGTAGGTCAGCGCCATCCGGCCGTCGGCCAGCGCGTCGTCGAGGTCGCCGAGGACCCGGGAGGCCACCGCCCGCAGGCTCAGCAGGCGGGCCCGGGACCGGTTGTCGAGGGCCGAGTCGAGCTTGTCGGTGAGCCGTTGCCGGACCGTCCGCAGTTCCTCCGGGTCGTCCACAAGCTCGCGCAGGGTCGCCGGATCGAGACGCCAGCGGAAATCCGCCAACAGCTGCTCGGGATCGGCGGGCGGCTCGGGTGCCGGCTCGGCGTCGCCCGCCGTCTCGGAGGTCAGCCCGTCGTCGACCGGCAACGCGGCGTCGGGCAACGCGGCGTCCGGTGGCGCGGAGACCGGCGATACGGCCTCGGGCGGCGCGGAGACCGGCGGCGCCACGTCCGGTGGCGCGGATCTCGGCGGCGCCACGTCCGGCGGCGCCACGTCCGGCGGCGCCACGTCCGGTGGCGCGAAGACCCGGGAAACGGCGTCAGGTGGTGCGGAGACCGGCGATACGGCCTCGGGTAGCGCCGAGACCGGCGATACGGCGTCCGGTGGTGCGGCGATCGGCGGCGCCGCGTCCGGTGGCGCGGAGACCGGTTCGACGAGGTCCGCCTCCGCCGGCGGTGCGGCGGACGCCGAGCCGCGTGGCGGCGGTGCGGACCCGGGTGCGGACGGATCCGAAGCGGCCGGCCTGGGCGGTGCCGGTAGGGGCGGCCCGGACACCGGCGGCGCCAGGGGGTGGCGGCGGGTGGTCCGCCGCCGGCCGCCGGCCCTTCGGGTGCCGAGGCGGGGGCGGGTGATCCGAACCATCCCTGCGGACCGTCGGCCGCCGGTCGGGCCGGCGTGGGTGACTCGGCCGACGGAGGGACGTGCCGGGTGGGCTGCCGGGCTGCCGGGCTGTCCACCCGTACGTCAGGCTCGCTGCCCGTCCGGCCGCGAGACGGTGCCGGTGGCGGGCCGACCGGTGACGGGTCGGCGGCGGGGCGCGCGGACGGGACCGGCGGCCCGGGAACCCGAGCCGGGGTTGCCGGTGCGGAGACGGGCGGCCGGGCGGGTGGCGCGGAGACCGGCCGGTGGCTGGGTGGCGCGGAGACCGGCAGTGCGGCGGGTGGCCCGGCGGCGGGCGGCGGTGCGGCGACCGGCGGTGCGGCGGGTGGCGGTGCCGGCGGGGTGGGACCACGACCGGTTGGTCGTGCAGGGGTGCCGGACGGACCTGGTGCTCGTGCAACGGGGCCGGGCGGACCTCGTGCTGGTGGAGCGGGGCCGGCCGTACCGCGTCCCCGGTCGGATCCGCCCCCGAGGCGGCGGGCCGGCTCTGGTGCTGCTCGGGGAGGTCGGTGCCGTCCCGGCCGGGGCGCGCGGTCGCCCGGCGGTCCGGGCCCGGCGCCCGGGCGTCGGAGCGGTCCCAGGCCGTCGTGGCGGCCGGGCGGCCCCGCGGTGGTTGGTCGGCGTCGGGTTGCCGGTGCTCCGGGGCGGGGAGACGGGTCGGGCCCGCCCGGCGGCCGGCGAGACGGGCCGGTCGTGCTCGGGGGCGGGTGGGAACGGTTGGTCGGGAACCACCGACAGGTGACGTCGGGGTGGGTCGTGGCCGGGTGCGGGCGAGACGGGCCGCTCGCGGCCGGGCAACTGGGCGGCCGGCTGGTCGACGAACCGTTCCCGGTCGGGCACGTCCGGCGCGCCGGTCGGCCGCCGGTCGTCGCGCGGTGGCCGGTCGGCATCCCGCTGCGGGGTGACCGGACGCTGGTATTCGCGGTGGTCCCTCCCGCTGCTCGGGCGCAGCGGTCCGGGCGCGGGCCAGGGCAGGTCGTCGCGGGGCGGGGCGGACACCGGCTGATCCGGTGGCGGCGGCCCGGGGCGACCCCGCTCCGGCGACCAGCCGTGGCGGGCGTCCTCGTCGGGCGTTCCGCGTGCCGGCTCGTCGTCCAGGTAGCCGTCGGGGTACGGGGCGCCGTCCGGATCCCCGACACCGGACCTTTCCCGGTAACCGTCCACCATCGGGCCTTCGTGGTGCGCCGGCTGGCCGGGATGGTGGCTCCACTGGTAGCGGGGCCGCCGGGCGGCGTCGTCCGGCGGCCGGTGATCGGTCCCCTCGGCCGATCGCTGTGCGGCGGCGGGTCGCCGTGGCTCCCGTCCGCCTCCGGCGGAAACCGGGCTCCGCCCGAGCGGCCGGGGACACCGGCGCGCCGCGGCGATACGCCTCGCGGTCGGTCGGTTCGGAACGGCGTGGCCGCCGGGCGTACGGGTCGGGGTCGCGCTGGTCGCGTCGGTCGGGGTCGCGTCGTTCCGGGTCGCGCCGGGCATAGCGGTCGGGGTCGCGCTGGTCGGGGTCGCGCCGGGCGTAGCGGTCGGGGTCGCGCTGGTCGTGTTCGTGCTGGTCGGGATCGCGCCAGGGGGAGCGGTCGGGGTCGCGCCGGGCGTACCGCTCCGCAGTGCGCGGGTCGCGCCGGTCCGGAGCCCGCGGGTCGCGCCGGTCCGGCGTGCGCTGCTCGGGCCGGTCGGGATACCGGTCAGGCTCGCGCTGGTCGCGGCGGGATGCCGGGCCCATCCCCTGGGGCCCGAAATCGGACCAGGTGACGCCTTCGCGTCCCCGGCTGTGGCCGCCGTGCTGTGGCCGCCGCTCGTCCGCCCGCGGATGTTCCGGCGGCGAGCCGGGGTACTCCGGCCGGTCGTGGGGCCGGGCGCCGTTGGGGCCGTCGGCGTGTCGCGGGTCGGCAAGCCCGTGCCGGCCCGGCCGGTCGTCCGGCTCTTCGTCCCAGGACCGGCCGACGTAGGTGCCGTCGGGCCGGGTCGGCGCGAGTGGCGGCACCTCCGCCCGCCCGACGGCGCTCGCCCGACGCCGCGCCGGTGGGGGCTGGTGGTCGATGCCGATGTCGCCCGGGTAGCGCTGGCCCGGGAACTGCGGCTGCCACTCCGTGGTCGGCTCGGCGACCCAGGACGGTTCGGCGGGATCGTGCCACCGGTCGGCGTAGCCGCGACTCATCCGCCGGACCTGTCACTGCGGCCGGGCGACCGCCGGTAGGCGGCGCCGGCCGCGGCACGAGGGGCCCGGATCGGCCCGGCGGATCCGAGGAACCGGCACCCGCGGGCCGGGCCCGTGGCAGGGCCCCCGGCCGGCGTCCACTCGCTCACGGTCGCGCCCCGGTTGTCGGCTCGCGTCCGCTCGCTCACGGCGATGTCACCTCGTCGGAAATGGTCGCGCTGGG
Source organism: Micromonospora tarapacensis (assembly GCF_019697375.1). NCBI lineage: Bacteria > Bacillati > Actinomycetota > Actinomycetes > Micromonosporales > Micromonosporaceae > Micromonospora > Micromonospora tarapacensis. The sequence goes on from NZ_JAHCDI010000004.1 coordinate 418,780, forward strand.
CACCCCGGAAGCCGGCAAAGTCGCTCGTCCGGGCACCGAATGGCTGCGCATGGAGGGTAGCGGCGCGGGCTCGGTCACCGCCACTGTGGCACCCTCGTCGACCCAAACATTATCCCTTTGATCCGGACATTTAGGTCTTTGGTGGAATCGGATTTCCGACGATACCGCACCCACCGTCGGAGGCCGGTCGGCGACTCCGCCGGGTAACCGGGCAACCCCCGATCCAGTTCCGCCCGGTCGTCCTCGGGCCCGCGGCACGGCCCGCTGCTGCGGGCTGTGCGTCTGTGTCGGGGCCCGGGTCAGACCGGATCGCCGAGGCCGACCTGGGGTGCCGGGGTACGCAGCTTGCGGAAGGTGATCGACCGCATGATGGCGTAGAGGTAGAGCGACCCCATCCGCTGGGTGGAGTTCGGGAAGCGGGCGCCGACCAACTTCTTGATCCTGCGCGAGATGAGCACCGAGTCGATCACCACGCCCACGGCCAGCGCGGCCCAGAGCAGGTTGGAGGCGAGCCGGATCGCCGGCGGCATCGCCTGGTTCGAGCCGATCAGCACCACCAGCGCCCCACCGAAGAACCAGGTGCCGACGGTACGCCGGGAGTCGACCACGTTGCGCGCCAGCAACCGCTCAGGTCCCCGGTCACGGGGACCACCCTCCCGCCGGAACTCCGCGGCAGCCTCGGCCCGCCGCTGCCGGCGTACCGCCTTCGCCTCCTCCTTGCTCAGCGGCGCCGTCGCGCCGGCCGGACGGCGGCCGACGGCGGGTCGCTTGGGCGTTTCCCGCCCCTTGCTCGGGGTGTAGCCACGGGGCCGGGCCGCCTCCTCCTCCGCCGGGGTCAGCGGCTCGGTGGCGGGATCGGCGAGGTCGGCGGACTTGCGGCGAAACAGCGACGGCACGCGGCAAGGGTAGCCAACGTTGCGCGTCGGGTGCACATCGCGGGTGCACCCGACGTCGGCGAGCGGACGGAGCGGGGACTACGGTCGCTCGACGTGCGCACCGAGGTCGGCGAGTTTCGCCTCGAAGTCCTCGTAGCCCCGGTTGATCAGGTCGACGCCGTAAACCCGGGAGGTGCCCTCGGCGGCCAGCGCGGCGATCAGGTGGCTGAAGCCGGCCCGCAGGTCGGGAATGACCAGCTCGGCGGCGTGCAGCTTGCTCGGCCCGGCGATCACCGCCGAGTGCTTGAAGTTGCGGCGGCCGAAGCGGCACGGGGTGCCGCCCAGGCAGTCCCGGTAGACCTGGATGTTCGCACCCATCGTGTTGAGCGCCTCGGTGTAGCCCAACCGCTGCTCGTAGACCGTCTCGTGGACGATGGACAGGCCGCGCGCCTGGGTCAGCGCCACCACCAGCGGCTGCTGCCAGTCGGTCATGAAGCCCGGGTGCACGTCGGTCTCCAGCGCCGTGGCCTGCAACTCGCCGCCGGGGTGCCAGAAGCGGATGCCACCTTCCTGGCCCGGGTGCCCCAGCCGCGGCGGCCGGGTGTCGGTCACCTCGTACTCGCCGCCCACCGAACGGAAGACGTTGAGGAAGGTCATCATGTCGGCCTGCTCGGCGCCGAGCACCTCGACGTGACCGCGGGTGGCCAGCGCCGCCGCGGCCCAGCTCGCCGCCTCGATCCGGTCCGGGATCGGCCGGTGGGTGTAGCCGTGCAGCTTCGGCACGCCGTGGATCTCGATCACCCGGTCGGTGTGCACCTTGATGATCGCACCCATCTTCTGCAGGATGCAGATCAGGTCGATGATCTCCGGCTCCACCGCGGCGTTGCGCAGCTCGGTGACGCCCTCGGCCATCACGGCGGTGAGCAGCACCTGCTCGGTCGCGCCCACGCTCGGGTAGGGCAGCGCGAACTTGGTGCCGTGCAGGCCGTTCGGCGCGGACAGGTGCAGGCCCTCGGGCGTCTTGTCGACCGTGGCGCCGAACTCGCGCAGCGCCTGCAGGTGGAAGTCGATCGGTCGCGGCCCGATGTGGCAGCCGCCCAGGTCTGGGATGAAGGCGTGCCCGAGACGGTGCAGCAGCGGCCCGCAGAACAGGATCGGGATCCGGCTGGAGCCGGCGTGCACGTTGATCTGGTCGGTGCTCGCGCTCTCCACGTTCGCCGGGTCGAAGACCAGCTCGCCGTCCTCGTCGCCGTCGGTGACCTTGACGCCGTGCAGCCCGAGCAGGCCCCGGACCACCTCGACGTCACGGATCCTCGGTACGTCGAACAGGCGGCTCGGGCTGTCGCCGAGCAGCGCGGCGACCATCGCCTTGGAGACCAGGTTCTTGGCGCCGCGCACGCGGATCCGCCCTTGCAGCGGGGTGCCTCCGTGTACGACCAGGACGTCGTCGGTCAACGCAACCTCCAGCGCGTGCGTGCTGCCGTTTCGATGTGGGGACACCACCGGTCGCTACCCGGGGCGCGGTAGCGGCCAAACGCCCGCGCCCGCGTGTGTCGTCGCCCGGCAGCATAGCCCTCCGTGATGAGAATGGATCCGGTTACTCCGCCGCGGAGGGCATTTATCGGTGATCCGGCACTTTTTTGTACCAAGGGAATCACCGAGGGTGATCGCCCGATCGGGGTCAGGCGGCGGGCAACGCGAGCATCTGGTCCAACGCCACCCGGGCGTGGTGCGCGGTGCCGACGTCGACCGTGATCTGGTTGACCACCCGGCCGGCGACCAGCTCCTCCAGCGCCCATACCAGGTGCGGAAGGTCGATCCGGTTCATCGTCGAGCAGTAGCAGACCGCCCGGTCGAGGAACGTGATCTGCTTGTCGGGGTTGGCCAGCGCGAGCCGGCGGACCAGATTCAGCTCGGTGCCGACCGCCCAGGCGGAGCCGGCCGGCGCGGCCTCGATCGTCTTGATGATGTACTCGGTCGACCCGACGAGGTCGGCGGCGTTGACCACCTCGTGTCGGCACTCCGGGTGCACCAGCACGTTCACGCCCGGCACCCGCTCCCGCACGTCGTCGACGCTGTCGAGGGTGAACCGGCCGTGCACCGAGCAGTGCCCGCGCCAGAGGATCATCCGGGCGTCGCGCAGCTGCTCCGGGGTCAGCCCGCCGCCGGGCTTGTGCGGGTCGTAGAGCACGCAGTCGTCCAGCGAGAAGCCCATCTCCAGCACCGCCGTGTTGCGGCCCAGGTGCTGGTCGGGCAGGAAGAGGACCTTCTCACCCTGCTGATATGCCCACTCCAGGGCCCGCTTCGCGTTCGACGAGGTGCACACCACGCCGCCGTTGCGCCCGACGAAGCCCTTGATGTCGGCCGAGGAGTTCATGTAGGTCACCGGCACGGTCCGCTCGGCGGCACCCAGCTCGCCGAGCACCTCCCAGGCCTTCTCGACCTGCGGCAGCGCCGCCATGTCCGCCATCGAACAGCCGGCCGCCAGGTCCGGCAGGATCACCCGCTGGGCGCCGGAGGTGAGGATGTCGGCGCTCTCGGCCATGAAGTGCACGCCGCAGAAGACGATGTACTCCGCGCTGGGCCGGGCGGCGGCCTCACGGGCCAGTTTGAACGAGTCGCCGGTCACGTCGGCGAACTGGATCACCTCGTCGCGCTGGTAGTGGTGGCCCAGCACGAAGACCTTCCCGCCCAGTGCGGCCTTGGCCGCCGCCGCGCGGGCCACCAGGTCGGGATCGCTCGGTGCCGGCAGATCACCCGGACACTCCACGCCACGTTCGGTGGCGGGGTCGCTGCCGCGACCGAGGAGCAGCAGCGCGGTGGCGGTGTTGGAGGGCTCAATCCAGGTGGACGTCACGCCCTCCATGGTTCCACAGCGCGACCGCCGCGCCGCCCCCGCCGGTGTGGGCTGCCACACTGCCAGGCATGCGCGTACTGCTCTGCCCGGACAAGTTCGCCGGCACGCTGCCCGCCCCCCAGGTCGCCGCCGCCGTGGCCGACGGCTGGCGGGAGGTTGCCCCCGGCGACGACCTGCTGGTCAGGCCGCTGGCCGACGGGGGACCGGGTTTCCTCGACGTGCTGGCCGAGGCGCTCCCCGGCCGGCGGGTGCCGGTGCCGACGGTCGACCCGCTGGGCCGGCCGGCCGCCGGTGAGATGCTGCTCACCGACGGCGGCGCGACCGCGTGGCTGGAGAGCGCGCAGGGGTGCGGGCTGCACCTGCTCGCCGCCGCCGAGTGCGACCCGAAGGTCACCACGTCGTACGGGCTCGGCCTGCTGATCGCCGCGGCGACCGAGGCCGGTGCCCGCACCGTGGTGGTCGGGCTGGGCGGTTCGGCGACCAACGACGGCGGCGCGGGCCTGCTCACCGCGCTGGGCGCGGTCCCGCTGGACGGCGCCGGTTCGGCCCTGCCGTACGGCGGCGCGGCACTGGCCGCCGTGGCGGCGCTCGACGGCGTGCCCCGGCTGCGCGAGGCCCGGCTGATCGCCGCCACCGACGTCGACAACCCGCTGCTGGGGCTGCACGGGGCGAGCAACGTCTTCGGGCCGCAGAAGGGCGCCGACCGCGGCGACGTGCTGCTGCTCGACGCCGCGCTGCAACGCTGGGCCGAGGTGCTGGAGCGCGACCTGCCCGGCTGCCCGAGCAGCCTGGGCGCGCTGCCCGGTGGCGGCGCGGCCGGCGGTGTCGGTGCCGCGCTGCTGGCACTCGGTGGCCGGTGCGAGTCGGGGATCGGGCTGGTCAGCCGGGCCGTCGGGCTGCACACCGTGCTCGACGAGGTCGATCTGGTGGTCACCGGGGAGGGTAGGTTCGACCATCAGTCGCTGCGTGGCAAGGTCGTCGCCGGAGTGGCCGGCGCGGCCCGCGACCGGGGCGTACCCTGCGTGGTACTCGCCGGCCAGGTCAGCACCGGGCGGCGGGAGGCGGCGTCGGTCGGGGTGACCGACGCGTACAGCCTGGTGGAGCACTTCGGCGGCGAGGAGCGCGGCGGCCTGGCCGCCGCGCTGGACCGCCCGGCAGAGGGACTGCGGGCGCTCGGGGCCCGCCTGGCCCGGCAGTGGAGCCGCTGACCCCCGGGTCGGCGGAGTTGCTGGTCACGCCGCCGGGTGCCCGGGTCGTGGGCGGCCTACAATCGGAAACTGGACCACTGTGGGAATCGCCGACCGGCGGCTGACGTTGGCCAGGGGAGACCACACCGAACGCGCGCAGGGAGAATTCCACGTGACCACGCCAGCGCAGACCGAGTCGACCGAGGCCAAGGCCCCCACGTCCGTCGTCCTCACCGACGTCGCGGCGCAGAAGGTCAAGGCCCTGATCGAGCAGGAGGGCCGAGACGACCTGCGGCTCCGGATCGCCGTGCAGCCGGGTGGCTGTTCCGGCCTGCGGTACCAGCTCTTCTTCGACGAGCGTTCGCTCGACGGTGACGTCGTCACCGACTACGACGGCGTCGAGGTCGTCGTCGACCGGATGAGCGCCCCCTACCTGGCCGGCGCCAGCATCGACTTCGCCGACCGGATCGACGCACAGGGCTTCACCATCGACAACCCCAACGCGGGCAGCTCCTGCGCCTGCGGCGACTCCTTCAGCTGAGTCGGTCGGTCTCCACGACGGCGGGACGGCCCACGGCCGTCCCGCCGTTCGTGTCTGCGCCGCGCCGTCGAGGGGGCGGCGAGATCGAGCCGGCCGGTGCCGCGGTGGCACCGGGCCGGTACGCTGACCGCGCCCCGCTGCCGAACCCGAGGGTTGCCATGAAGATCGCCGTGACCGGCTCGATCGCCACCGACCACCTGATGAGCTTCCCGGGCCGGTTCGCCGACCAGCTCATCGCGGATCAGCTGCACAAGGTGTCACTCTCCTTCCTGGTGGACGACCTGGTGCTGCGCCGCGGCGGGGTGGCGGCCAACATCGCGTTCGGCATGGGGCAACTCGGCCTGCGCCCGGTGCTGCTCGGCGCGGTCGGTGCCGACTTCGCGGACTACCGCTCCTGGCTGGAGCGGCACGGGGTGGACTGCGACTCGGTGCACGTGAGCGAGGTGGCGCACACCGCCCGTTTCGTCTGCACCACCGACACCGACATGTGCCAGATCGCCTCGTTCTACGCCGGCGCGATGAGCGAGGCGCGCAACATCGAGCTGCACCCCGTGGCGCAGCGCCTCGACGGGCTGGACCTGGTCGTGGTCGGCGCGAACGACCCGGAGGCGATGCTGCGCCACTCCGCCGAGTGCCGGGAGCGGGGCTACGCCTTCGCCGCCGACCCGTCGCAGCAGCTCGCCCGGATGGCCGGCGAGGACGTGGTGGCGCTGATCGACGGCGCCGAGTACCTGATGACCAACGACTACGAGAAGTCGCTGCTGCAGAGCAAGGCCGGGCTGAGCGACGGCCAGCTGCTGGACCTGGTCCGGATCCGGGTGACCACGCTGGGCAAGCACGGGGTGGAGATCGCCGGGCGGGACATCGACCCGATCCACGTGCCGATCGCCCGGGAGGCCCGGGCGGTCGACCCCACCGGTGTCGGCGACGGCTTCCGGGCGGGCTTCTTCACCGCGCTGTCCTGGGGCGTCGGGTTGGAGCGGGCCGCGCAGGTCGGCTCGCTGCTCGCCGCGCTGGTGCTGGAGACCGTCGGCACCCAGGAGTACCAGGTGCGCCGGGATCTGTTCGTCAAGCGGCTCGCCGAGTCCTACGGCGACCAGGCCGCCGACGAGGTCCGCCCTCACCTGCTGCCCTGACCGGGGGTGGGGTCAGTGGGTTCGGCGGACGTCGTAGGCGGGGCCGGGTGCGGCGCCGAGGAACTCCTGGCTGCGCATCCGGCACCAGGCCGGGATGTCGACCGCCGCGGCCGGGTCGTCGGCCAGCACCCGGATCACCGCGCCCACCGGCAGCTCGGGTAGCCGGCGGGCCAGGGCGATCACCGGCAGCGGGCAGCGCTGGCCGAGGCAGTCGAGCACCTCGTCGGGCCGGTGGCCGGGCGCGTTGCCACCGCCGGTCGGGTCGGGGATCGTCACAGCCCCGCCACCCCCGCCTGTTCCCGCAGGTCGGCGACGATTTCCGGCAGCTCGGCGAGGAAGCGTTCCACGTCGGCCTCGGTATTACCGGCGTGCAGCGAGACCCGCACGTTGCCGTGCGACAGCACCCCCATCGCCTCCAGCACGTGCGACGGGCGCAGGGTGGACGAGGTGCACGAGGAGCCCGACGAGACGGCGAAGCCCCGCCGGTCCAGCGCGTGCAGCAGCGCCTCGCCGTCGACGTACAGGCAGGAGAAGGTCACCAGGTGCGGCAGCCGGCGCTCGGGGTCACCCACCACCTCCACGTCCGGCACCTCGGCCGCCACCCGGGCCCGGATCCGGTCCACCAGCGGGGACAGCCGGGCCGCCTGCGCCGCCGCGTCGGCGGTCACCGCGCGCAGGCTCGCCGCCGCCGCCACCACCGCCGGCAGGTTCACCGCGCCGGGCGTACGCCCCGACTCGTGCTCGTCGGCCGGCCAGGGCGACTCCCAGCGGGTGCCCTTGCGGACCACGAGCAGGCCGACGCCGGGTGGACCGCCCCACTTGCGGGCGCTCGCGCTCAACACCGACCAGCCCGCCGGCACCGGCATCCGGCCCACCGCCTGGGCGGCGTCGACGTACAGCGGCACCCCCGAGTCGGCGCAGGCCGCCGCCGCGCCCTCGACCGGTTGGACGGTGCCCACCTCGTGGCTGGCCGCGATCAGGGCCGCCAGGGCCACTCCCGGACCGGCCACGGCCCTCGACCAGCCGTCCAGGTCCAGCCGGCCGAAACGGTCGACCGGCACCTCGACGGCCGTGCCGGCGCGGGCGACGTGCTGCTCGGCGGCGTGCAGCACGGCGGAGTGTTCGATCGCCGAGTGCACCAGCACCGGGCCGGTCCGCTGGCGCCCGAGCAGACCACCGAGCACGGCGGTGTGCGCCGCGCTGGTGCCGCCGGGGGTGAAGGACAGTTCGTCGGGACGTACGCCGAGGGCTTCCGCCGTGGCCTCGCGGGCGGCGTCGAGCAACTGGCGAGCCCGCCGCGCCGGCGCGTAGAGCCGGTCCGGGTCGGTCCAGCCGTCGTCGAGCGCGGCCAGCAGGGCCTGCCGGGCGACCGGATGCAGCGGCGCGGCGGTGGCCGCGTCCAGGTAGACCGGGGAAGGAATCACGTCTGCCCACGCTATCGCCTCGGTCGGGACAAGATCCCCGGTCGGGTGGGACGACGACCCCAACCGGGTCCAGCCCGTCATGGTCGAGTAATCTGCGACCGTCGGTGACGCCTTTGCCGCCGGTGTGGCGGTTCCGCTCGGCGGAGCCGGTCAGCTCGAGGAAGACACCGCGGCGCGCTAGGGAGGCAGGACCAGGTGGTCGCAAGGAGTTCGGAGGTACGGCCGACGGCCGTGCGGCGCAGCGCATCCCCAGGAGCCGGTGTGCGGCGGGGGCGTCGCGCCGGGCGTCTCGCCGGGCTCGGATTCGGTGGGGCGGCGCTGCTGATCCTGCTCACGGGCTGTGACGTCGGCGCGGCGTTCGGCGGTTTCGGCTGGCCCCAGGGCGGCATCACCCCCGAGTCCCGGCGGATGTACGACCTGTGGATCGCATCGTGCATCGCGGCCCTCGCGGTCGGCGTCCTCGTCTGGGGCCTGATCTTCTGGTGCATCGTGCGCTACCGCAAGCGCGGCAACGACCTGCCGGTGCAGACCCGCTACAACCTGCCGATGGAGTTCCTCTACACCATCGCGCCGGTGCTGATCGTCTCCGTGCTCTTCTACTACACGGCCGTCGTGCAGACCGACGTGATCAAGACCACCAACAACCCCGACGTGACCGTCGAGGTCGTCGCCTTCAAGTGGAACTGGCAGTTCAACTACCGCGACGGCCAGGGGACCGAGGCGGACACCGTCGCGTCGGTGCTGGGCACCAGTGAGGTCATCCCGATCCTGGTGCTGCCGACCGACCGGTCCATCCGGTTCGAGGAGACCAGCCGGGACGTCATCCACTCGTTCTGGGTGCCGGAGATGCTGTTCAAGCGGGACGTCATGCCCGGCATCATCCGTAACGTCTTCGAGGTCTCCAGCCTGGAGACCGAGGGGGCGTACGTGGGCCGCTGCGCCGAGCTGTGCGGCAGCTACCACGCCTTCATGAACTTCGAGCTGCGGGTGGTCTCGCCGGAGGACTTCGACCGGTTCCTCGCGGCCAAGCAGGACGGCGCCTCCACCCAGGACGCGCTGACCGCGATCGGCGAGGAGCCCTTCGCGGTGACCACGAAGCCGTTGGAGACGCGGCGTACGGAGAGCAACTTCAACCCGGACACTGCTCCGGCCGGCGCGGGAAGCTGAGGCAACCGGCATGAAGACCGAGTGGCGTATCTTCCTGGTCATCGCCGGGTTCCTGCTCTTCGCGACCGTCCTGTACGGCGGCTGGACCTGGGCCGAGTCGGATGGCCGCGTCGAGTGGATCGGCACCGTGGCGCTGCTGCTGTCCTTCCTGCTCTGCACGATGTGCGGTGGCTTCTTCTGGTTCGTGTCCCGCCGGATCGACCTGCGCCCCGAGGACCGGCCGGACGCCGAGATCGCCGACGGCGCGGGCGAGATCGGCTTCTTCAGCCCGGGCAGCTACTGGCCGTTCGGCCTGGCGCTGGCCGCCGCGGTCGCCGGCCTGGGGTTGGTGTTCTGGCAGTTCTGGCTGCTTGGCCTCGGCATGTTGCTGGTGATCCTGGCCGCCTGCGGCCTGCTGTTCGAGTACTACACCGGCACCCGGCGCACCGCCGAGCACTGATCCGCGACCCCGCTTGACGGATCCTGGTGCGAGCCGACCCGCTCGGGGAAGGCTCTCGCACCAGGATCCGTGTGGTGTCCACCCGTGGCCGCGGCGGAGTCAGGCGGCGGTGCGGGCGACCTCGATCCATCTCGCCAGGGTGCGGGCGGCGGCGCCGGAGTCGATCGACTCGGCGGCCCGGCCCAGACCGGCACCGAGCGCGTCGGTCAGGTCCCCGTCGAGCGGGCCCTGGGTGGCCAGCGCCGCCGCGGCGTTGACCAGGACGGCGTCGCGCACCGGCCCCCGCTCGCCGGCGAACAGGCGGTGGGCCACGTCGGCGTTGTAGGACGCGTCCCCGCCGCGCAGGTCGGCGATGGTGGACCGGGGTACCCCGAGGTCGGTCGCGTCCACCAGGGCCTCTCTGACGGCGCCGCCCTGGGCGATCCAGAGCCGGGTGGGCGCCGCGGTGGTGAACTCGTCCAGCCCGTCCTCACCGCGCATCACCAGCACCGAGTCGCCCCGGGCGGCGAAGACGGCCGCCATCACCGGTGCCATCGTCGCGTCGAAACAACCGACGGCACCGGAGCGGGGGCGCGCCGGATTGGTCAGCGGGCCGAGGAAGTTGAACGCGGTCGGCACGCCCAGTTCCCGCCGTACCGGGCCGGCGTGGCGCATGCCGGGGTGGAACCGGGCGGCGAAACAGAACCCGATGCCGGCCTCGGCGACGCACCGGGCCACGCCCTCGGGGCCGAGGTCCAGCGGCACACCGAGGAACTCCAGCAGGTCGGCGGTGCCGCAGGAGGAGGAGGCCGCCCGGTTGCCGTGCTTGACGACGCGTACCCCGGCGCCGGCGACCACCAGCGCGGTCATCGTGGAGATGTTCACCGTGTGGGCGAGGTCCCCGCCGGTGCCGACCACGTCCAGGGCGCTCGCGCGCACCTCCTCGGGCAGCTCCACCGGGACGGCCCGGCCGAGCATCGCCTCGACCAGCCCGCTCAGCTCGGCCGGGGTCTCGCCCTTGGCGCGCAACGCCACGGCGAAGCCGGCGATCTGGGCGGGGGCCGCCGAGCCGGACATGATCTCGCCCATCGCCCAGGCCGTGTCGGCGGTGCCGAGTTCCTCCCCCCGCAGCAGCGCGGTGAGCAGGTGCGGCCAGGTCCGATCGCCCATGGCGGGCCTCCCGAGCAGACGAGTACGGGTGGGACGGGACCGGCGCCGGCTCGCCCGGCGCCGTGGCGGTGCCGGAGTGGGACGTCAGGCGGGCGCGTGCGTGCGCAGCAGCTCGGTCACCGTGGCGGTGGTGGTCACCGGGTCGAGCGGGTGCACCAGGGTGCCGTCGACCTCGGCGTACGAGGCGAGCCATCGATCGGCGGCCCGGGCGATCACCACACAGGTCGGTGGAGCGGTCTCGTAGTCGTCCTTGATCTGCCGGGCGATGCCGATGCCGCCGCCGGGCGTGGCCTCACCGTCGAGCAGCATCAGGTCGATCTGGTAGTCGTCGACCAGCCGGACGCACTCGGCGTAGGTGGACGCCTCGACGAACTCGACGCGCAGGTCGGTCGCGGGCCGGGTGCCGACCGCGAGCCGCATCCGGTCCCGCACGTGCGGGTCGTCGCTGTAGAGCAGGACGGTGCACAGACGATCGGTCATGGTTAGGCTCGGCTCCCACCTCGTAGCTGCGGGGCCGATCGTACCGCCCGCTGTGGTGCGGGTGGCACGCCGCCCCGCGTGCTACGCCGGCGCGGCCGGGGCGGCGGACTCCGCGGCCCGCTGGCGGGCCTCCTGGCGGTCCAGTTCGCGGTCGATCCGGCGGGCCTCCCGCTCGGCCTGGCGCATCCACTGCACGACCAGCACGGCGAGCATCGTCACACTGACGAACTCGCCACCGGCCCACAGGATCCCGCCGGCGAGCACCTGGTCCTCCCGCGGGTCGGCCCAGCTCAGCCCGAGTGCGGGATACCAGTCGCCGGCGAAGAGCGTGGTGCTCTGCATGACGGTCAGCCCGAGCACGGTGTGGAACGGCACCGACAGCAGCATCAACAGCGCCCGTCCCGGGTACGGCCAGCGCCCGGGCAGCGGGTCCAGGCCGAGCAGCGGCCAGAAGAACACGCAGCCGGTCATGATGAAGTGCGCGTGCACCAGCTCGTGCGCCCAGGCGTGTTCCAGCGTGTAGCGGTACAGGTCGGTGAAGTAGAGCGCGAACGGGTTCACCACGAAGATGGCGAACGCCACCAGCGGGAAGGTGTAGACCCGCGCCAGGCGGCTGTGCACCACCGCGAGCAGCCGCCGGCGCGGGCCGATCGGCAGCGTACGCAGGGCCAGCGTCACCGGTGCGCCCAGTGCCAGGAAGATCGGCGAGATCATGGAGAGCACCATGTGCTGCACCATGTGCACCGACAGCAGCGTGGTGTCGTACGCTTCCAGCCCGCTGACCGTGACGGAGGCGATGCCGCCGAGACCGGGGCCGAGGAAGAAGATCGTCCGCGCGATCGGCCAGCGGTCGCCGCGCATCCGCAGCCGGTGCACCCCGTAGAGGTAGAGGCCGGCGGCGAGCACCAGGCCGACGGCGAGCCAGCTGTCCAGGCGGGTGCCGGTGAACACCGCGCCGACCGAGAACGGGGGTGGCGCGGCCGACGTGGCCAGGAAGATCGGATCGGCGTGCGGCACGCCAACCATCCTAGGCCAGGCGGACGGAGGGTACCGATCGGGCCATCCCTGGCCCGGTTTGGCCCCCCGCTGATCGCCGGCCGTGGTCAACGGCAATAATGACCGCGTGACTGCGGCCCCAGCCATTGACAAGAGCCGGATCCACTCCCAGACGCGGCCGAACATGGTCAGCGTCGGGACGATCGTCTGGCTCTCCAGCGAACTCATGTTCTTCGCGGCGCTGTTCGCGATGTACTTCTCCATCCGCGCGGCGGCGCCGGCGCAGTGGGCGGAGCACACCGAGTTCCTCAACATCCCGTACGCGACCACCTTCACGGTGATCCTGGTGTTGTCCTCGGTGACCTGCCAGCTCGGCGTGTTCGCCGCCGAGAAGGGCGACGTGCACGCGCTGCGCCGCTGGTTCACGATCACCTTCGTGATGGGCCTGATCTTCGTGCTCGGCCAGCTCAACGAGTACCGCGAGCTGGTGCACCACGGCATCAAGATCAACAGCGACGGATACGGGTCGATGTTCTACCTGACCACCGGCTTCCACGGCCTGCACGTGACCGGCGGGCTGATCGCCTTCGTGATCTTCATGATCCGCACCACCATGGGCCGGTTCACTCCGGCGCAGGCCACCGCGGCGATCGTGGTGTCGTACTACTGGCACTTCGTCGACGTCGTGTGGATCGCGCTCTACGGCATGATCTACTGGCTTCAGTGATCTTGGCGGGCCACACGCCTTGCCGCTGCTCCACCCCCGCAAGACAAGGTCCAACCGGTTAAGGACAAGGGTCATGACTTCTGACAACGACCGCCGACGCGGTCTGCTCGCGCGGTTGCGCGGGCGGCCCGTGGCGCCCAGCAGGGCCGCCGCCGGCTGGGTGCCGCGGTCCGGCTGGTCGCCGCGCTGATGCTGGCCGGCGGTGCCTACACCGTCCTCGCCCCCGGCGCGTCGGCGCAGGAGAATCCGCCGCTGAGCGGCGCCGCCGCGGAGGGCAAGGCGCTGTTCGACGTGAGCTGTGTGACCTGTCACGGGCGCAACGCGCAGGGGGTCGAGGGGCGCGGGCCGAGCCTCGTCGGCGTGGGCGCCGCCTCGGTCGAGTTCCAGGTGAGCACCGGCCGGATGCCGTTGGCGCGGCAGGAGGCCCAGGCGGCGCGCAAGCCCGAGGTGTTCACCCGGGACGAGATCGACCAGTTGGCCGCGTACATCCAGGAACTGGGCGGCGGCCCGATGGTGCCGGCGGGTGACGACCTCCATGCCGGCGGCAACGTGGCGATCGGCGGCGAGCTGTACCGGATCAACTGCTCGCAGTGCCACGCGTTCAGCGGTGGCGGTGGTGCCCTCTCCTCCGGCAAGTACGCCCCGAGCCTGGCGCCGGCCACCGACCGCCAGATCTACGCGGCGATGCTGAGTGGCCCGCAGAACATGCCGGTGTTCGGCGACAACCAGATCACGCCGGAGCAGAAGGCGGACATCATCGCCTACATCCAGCAGACGCTGAAGCAGGACGGCGACCCGGGCGGCTTCTTCAACCTGGGCCGGTACGGGCCGTCCACCGAGGGTGTCGCGATCTTCCTGGTCGGCATCGTCGCGCTCGTCTTCGCCAGCCTGTGGATCGCGGGCAAGTCGTGACCGGGGGGACCATGAGCAGCCGCACCGAGCAGCCGGCCCTGGCCGGCCAGGAACCGCTCGACGTGAACGACCCCCGGCTGAGCCGGTTCGACGTCGTCCGCGAGGGTGCCCGGCGGGACGACATCGAGATCGTCCACTACGAGCCGCAGGTCGTCGCGGGCAGCAAGGCCGAGCGTCGCCTGGTCCGTACGGTGGCCGGGTTCTTCCTGCTCACCGGCTTGGCGGCGACCGCCTTCCTGGTGATCTACATCTGGTGGCCCTGGGAGTACGCCCCGGGTCGAGGCGGCGACAAGCTCTACACCCCGCTGCTCGGCGTGACCCTGGGCATCGCCCTGCTCGGCATCGGCTTCGGCATCCTCACCTGGGGCAAGAAGCTGCTGCCCAAGGAGGTGTCGATCCAGGACCGGCACGAGGGCGTCTCCAGCGTGGACCAGAAGATCACCGGCGAGACCATGGCCTACATGGCCGACGAGCTGGGGGTGAAGCGTCGGCCGCTGCTCGGCGTGTCGTTGCTGGCCGGGCTGGCCCCGGTCGGCGCGGTCGTCGCGGCGCCGCTGGTGGGCGGGCTGATCTCGCAGCCGCACAAGGACAACCAGATGTTCACCACCGGGTTCGCCCCGCAGGACGGCCGGCAGGTCCGGCTGGTCCGCGAGGACGGCCGGCCGATCCGCCCGGCGGACATCAGCGCCGGTGGCCAGATCACCGTCTTCCCCGGCGTGGAGCACGGCGTGAGCAACCGGTACGCCGACTCGCCCACCCTGCTGATCCACCTGCGGGACGACGACGCCGAGGAGTCGCGCCGCAACAACGAGCGCGCGGGGCACGGCGGTTTCATGTGGGGCAACTACGCCGCGTACTCGAAGATCTGCACGCACGCCGGCTGCCCGGCGAGCCTGTACGAGCAGCAGACCAACCGCCTGCTCTGCCCGTGCCACCAGTCCCAGTTCCTGATCACCGACAACGCCAAGCCCATCTTCGGTCCGGCCAGCCGGCGGCTGCCGCAGCTGCCGATCGAGGTGGATTCCGAGGGCTACTTCGTGGCGAAGTCCGACTACACTGAAACCGTCGGGCCCGACTTCTGGGAGCGGCCGTGAAGCGGCGAAAGTTTGACATGGCAGCCGTGCCTGCCAACACCGCCCGGGCGGTCGACGACCGCTTCCAGGTGGCGACCCCCCTGCGCCGGCTGCTGAACAAGGTCTTCCCCGACCACTGGTCCTTCCTGCTCGGCGAGATCGCGCTCTTCTCGTTCATCGTCCTGCTGCTGACCGGCGTCTTCCTGACCTTCTTCTTCGAGCCGGCGCTGACCGAGGTCATCTACAACGGCAGCTACGCCCCGCTGCGGGGTACGCCGATGTCGGCCGCGTACGCCTCCACCCTGGACATCTCGTTCGACGTCCGGGGCGGCCTGATCATGCGCCAGATGCACCACTGGGCGGCGTTGCTGTTCATGGCCGCGATCGTGGTGCACATGTTGCGGATCTTCTTCACCGGCGCGTTCCGCAAGCCGCGGGAGACCAACTGGATCATCGGCTCGCTGCTGTTCTGGGTCGGCTTCCTGGCCGGCTTCACCGGCTACTCGCTGCCGGACGACGGCCTCTCCGGCACCGGCCTGCGGATCGCCTCGGCGATCATGCTCTCCATCCCGGTGATCGGTTCCTGGGTGACCGCGGCGGTCTTCAACGGTGAGTTCCCCGGCACGATCATCATCAGCCGCTTCTTCATCGCCCACGTGCTGCTCATCCCGGCCCTGCTGGTCGCGTTGATCACCGTGCACCTGGGTCTGGTCTTCAAGCAGAAGCACACCCAGTGGCCGGGTCCGGGCCGGACCAACGCCAACGTGGTCGGCGAGCGGATGTTCCCCCGCTACGCGATCAAGCAGGGCGGCTTCTTCATGGTCGTCTTCGGCGTGATCGCGCTGCTGGGCGGTCTGTTCCAGATCAACCCGGTCTGGCTGTTCGGCCCCTACGAGGCGTGGGTGGTCTCGGCCGCCAGCCAGCCCGACTGGTACGTCATGTTCCTCGACGGTTCGACCCGTCTCATGCCGGACTGGCAGATCGACATCCCGATCGGCGACGGATACGTGATCCCGCCGCTGTTCTGGCCGACGGTGGTGCTACCCGGCATCCTGGTCGGGCTCTCCCTGCTCTATCCGTTCATGGAGGCCCGCTACCTCAAGGACCACCGGAGCCACAACCTGCTCCAGCGTCCCCGCGACGTGCCGTTCCGCACCGGTCTGGGCGCCATGGCCGTCACGTTCTACGTGATCCTGACCCTCTCCGGCGCGAACGACGTGATCGCGGACAAGTTCCACATCAGCCTGAACGCGATGACCTGGGCCGGCCGGATCGGCCTGCTGCTCCTCCCGCCGCTGGCGTACTACGTCACCTACCGGATCTGTCTCGGCCTGCAGCAGCACGACCGGGAGGTGCTCGCCCACGGCGTGGAGACCGGCATCATCCGGCGGCTGCCGGACGGCCGGTTCGTCGAGGTGCACCAGCCGCTCAGCGCGGCCGACGGGCACGGCGAACTGGGCTACGCCGGCTGGGTGGTGCCGAAGAAGATGAACCGGCTCGGCGCCCTCGGCCCGGCCATCCGAGGCTTCTTCTACCCGATCGAGAGGCCGGCCGAGGCGCCGGTCTCACCGGGGCACCCGCCGGTCGAGCCTCGCCCGGAGCGGGAGGAGATCGGCAGCGGGGAGACCCGCCGCTGAGCTCCGCCACAGCGTGACGTGGCGCCCGCCGGACAGCCTCCGGCGGGCGCCACGCTCATTTCCGGCCTTCCGAACCGTCGTCGGAGCTTCCGCCCGTCGTCGGATCGCAGGAATAACCCCGGCCAGCCGGGTATCCGTGCGGTCCAACGTCTCAACGGGGAGGAAGCATGTTGGGTATCAAACGCCTCGGCCTGCTGGCCGCGCTGGTGCTGGTGGGTGTCGCACCCGCCGCGGCGGTGCAGGCGGCGGCGCAGCCGTCGGAACAGGACACCCAGTACCTGCAGGCGATCCACCAGGTCAACCTGTACGAGATCGCGGCCGGTGAGCTGGCCCAGGAGAAGGCCCAGAACGAGCAGGTCAAGGAGCTGGCGCAGCAGTTCGTCACGGACCACACCGAGCTGGACCAGTCGGTGCAGGACCTGGCCGGGCAGCTCGGCGTCGAGCTGCCGAGCGAACCCACCAGCGATCAGCAGTCCGGTCTCGACCAGCTGAACAACGCCAGTGGCGAGGAGTTCGACCGGCTCTGGGTGACCCAGGGTCTGGCCGGTCACGTCCAGGCCATCCAGGCGACCCAGACGGAGATCTCGCAGGGCGCCGAATCGCAGGTGGTGCAGCTGGCGCAGACCGCGCTGCCGGTCCTGCAGGCGCACTACGACGCCCTGGTGATGCTGGCCGAGGAACTCGGCATCCCGGTCCCGGAGACGAGCCCGTCCGGTACGGCCAGCCCGGGTGGCACCGCGCCGGCTCCGGGTGGCACCACGCCGGCGCCCGGTGAGACCTTCACCGAGGAGGCCCCGGCTCCGGGTGGCACCGTCACCGAGAGCCCGCTGCCGCAGCAGAGCTGACCCGGCGGTACGTGTCGAGCCGGTCCACCCGCACGGGTGGACCGGCTCGTGGCCGGGTGGCGGCCGGTGGCTCAGTCGGCGTCGCCCAGCCCGATGGCGAAGGCCTCCTCCAGGTCGTGCCGCGAGTAGGCGCGGAACGCGATGTGCGACTCGGTGTCCAGCACCCCGGGGACCTTGGAGATGCTGCCCGCGATCACCTGGGCGATCTCGTCGAACTCGCGGACCCGGACCATGGCGATCAGGTCGACGTGCCCGGCCACCGAGTAGACCTCGCTGACCCCGGGCAGGTCGGCCAGGGCCTCGGCCACCTCGGGAATCGAGTCGGTGGCGCAGTCGATCAGCACGATCGCGGTGATCACGGGAGGGCTCTCCGTTCGTCGGCGTTGCCGCCCATGCTAGCCACGGCCGCAGCCCGGTGTGGTGCGACCTGCGCAGGGCGACGACTCTCGGTGACCGTCGCCCAGGGTGACGCCGGCGTCCCGGCGGTAACCGGTGGACCAACCGGGTTTCACGTCCGGTGAGGGTACGGGTCGGGGTGGGTCGACGGGGGCTACCCGGCCGGGACGGTCAGGTCGGTGCCGGCCCGGATCACGTCCCGCAGGTGTTCCTCGGCACCGACCGTGGCGCCGGGCCAGACGACGCTGCGGGTCACCGCCCCCCGCACCACGGCACCCGCACCGACCACCGACCGGTGGCACGCGCCGGTGACCGTGGCGGCCGGATCGACCAGGCAGCCGGTCCCGGCGGCGTGCAGGTTGGCGGCGAGGTAGTCGGCCGGGGTGCCGGTGTCGACGAACGTCCCCCGATAGCCGACCACGGTCAACCGGCCCGCGGCCTCGGCCGGGCGCCACACCGCGCGCACCAGGTCGCCGAAGGTGGCGGGCAGGTCGCGGACCAGCCGCCACGGCAGCAGGGAGAAGCCGGTGAAGACGTGACCGTCGAAGGTGCCCGGGGCGCGCGGATCGGCGGCGGGCTGGCCGAGCAGGCGCACCGAGTCGCCGCCCCAACCGGCCAGCAGCGCGGCGATGTCCGGGCCGGCCGGCACCGCCGGGTCGGCGAGGTAGGCGTCGGCGTTGCCGACCAGTACGGCCCGTCCGGCGATCCAGTCCCGTAGCCGGCCCACGCCCCCCGCGGTGCCGAGTGGGCTGCCCGGTTCCACCGAGAGGTGGGCCCGGTCGCCCACCCGCTCGACGACCTGGTCGCCGAGGTAGCAGGCGTTGACCGCGACCGTCGCCGGCCCGGCCAGGCCGAGCCCGGCAAGCCGGGCCAGCGCCCGGTCCAGCAGCGGCACGTTGCCCACCGGGCAGAGCGCCTTGGGCAGCCGCTCGGTCAGCGGGCGCAGCCGGGTGCCCTCGCCGGCGGCGAGCACCACCGCGCAGAGCCCACCGCCGGCCGGCCCGGTCACGGCGTGGTGTCGGGCAGCGGCGGCGGGAACTGCCCGGCCAGCGGACCGATGTCGTAGTAGGCCAGCAGCCGGGCGGTGGGCCAGGTCAGCTTCGGCAGGTCGTCCAGCGGGTGCCAGGCGGCCTCGAAGACCTCCGCACCGTCGACGGTCAGCTCGGTGCTCGACGCCGGCACCTCGGCGGTGAACACCATGTCCACCCACCCCTTGGCGTGCACGATCGCGTTGGGCGCCGCTGGGACGAGCCGGGTGGGGGAGAGGCGGACCCCCGATTCCTCGTACAACTCGCGGGCCGCGCCGACCGCCGGGTTCTCACCGCGTTGCAGCAACCCCGCCGGAAGCGTCCAGCCCCGGCCCGGCGGCTGCCGCAGCAGCAGCAACCGACCCGCACCCGCCGCCTCGCTGTCGCGGACCAGGGTGACGGCGCCGACGATGTACTTCGGCACGACCATCCGCACCAGCCGGCGTCGTACCGGTATCGGTAGCCGGTAGAAGACCTGGTACGCGACGGCGCGCCCGGTGCGGCGCGTGCGGGGGATCATGGCTCCAGGCTAGTGGCCGTGAGCCGACCTCGCGCCCTGTGGAGCGCGGCGGGTCACTGTCGGTGGTCGACCAGGTCGATGAGCTGGCGTACCACGGCGTCCGGTTCGATCACCCGGTCGAAGACCGCGACCAGCAGGGTCTCCAGGTCCGGATAGCCGAGTTCCTCCGACAGGCGCAGCAGCGGCAGGTCGCTGGCCAGCCCTCGGTTGTACTGACGCAGGGCCAGCCCGATGGTGGCCCGGCCCAGCCGCACCTTGTCGCTGATCGAGATGCCCGGCTCGCTGTGGTCGGCGAACCACCGGTTGATCTGCATCTGTGCCTGCGGCGACTTGACGAATCCCAGCCACTCGCGGCGGGGCCCGCGCGGGGCGGCCTCGGCGTCGCTGTTCCCGTCGTCGGTCTCGGTGAAGATCTCGACCACGTCGCCCTCCTCCAGTTCGGAGGAGAGCGGGACCAACCGGCCGTTGATCCGCGCCGCGAGGCACCGGTCGCCCCGGTCGCTGCCCAGTTCGTACGCCAGATCGACAGGTGTGGCCCCGGCCGGCAGGACGATCTGCCGTCCGTCGGCGACCACCTGGATCTGCGCCTCCGACAGGTCGCAGCGAAGTGACTGGAGGAACTGCGCCGGGTCGGCCGCGTCCTGCTCCCAGCCCAGCACCCGGCGCAACCAGTCGAGCTGTTCGGAACGGGTCGCCGCGGATCCGCCGGAGCGGGGGAAGCGGAAGTCGGCGGCCACCCCGAACTCGGCCGCGCGGTGCATCTCCGCGGTGCGGATCAACACCTCCACCGTGCGGTTCTTCGGGCCGCAGACGCTGGTGTGCAGGGATCGGTAGAGGTTGTTCTTCGGTGAGGCGATGAAGTCCTTGAACCGGCCGGGGACCGGCCGCCAGAGCCCGTGGATCGCGCCGAGCGCCGCGTAGCAGTCGGTGGGCGGACCGTCCACCACGATCGTGATGCGGGGCAGGTCGTACGGCACGGTGTGGCCGCCGGCGACGGTGTCCTTCCAGATCGAGTAGAGATGCCGGGGCCGCGGCGACACCTCGGCGTCGACCCGCCCGCGGCGTAGCGCCACCCGCACCTGTGCGACCACGTCGGTGAGGTAGCTGTCCCAGCCGGGGCGGTCGTGCACGTGGCGGGCGATGCGGGCGTGCTCGTCCGGCTCCAGGTGCAGCAGCACCACGTCGTCCAGTTCCCGCTTGAGGCTCTGGATGCCCAGCCGGTCGCAGAGCGGTACGAGCACCTCCTGGGTCTTGCGGGCGATCCGCTCCCGGGAGGCGGCCGAGCGGACGCCCAGGGTCCGCATGT
Source organism: Micromonospora tarapacensis (assembly GCF_019697375.1). NCBI lineage: Bacteria > Bacillati > Actinomycetota > Actinomycetes > Micromonosporales > Micromonosporaceae > Micromonospora > Micromonospora tarapacensis. Next base: position 439,475 of record NZ_JAHCDI010000004.1, read on the forward strand.
TGTGCAGCCGGTCGGCGAGCTTGATGATGAGCACCCGGACGTCCTTGCCGGCCGCGATGATCATCTTGCGGATGGTCTCCGCCTCGGCGGCCTGCCCGTAGAACGCCTTGTCGAACTTGGTCACCCCGTCGACCAGGTGCGCGACCTCGTGGCCGAAGTCCTCCGCCAGGGCCTGCAACGTGTACCGGGTGTCCTCCACGGTGTCGTGCAGCAGCGCCGCGACCAGGGTCGTGCTGTCCATGCCCAGCTCGGCGCAGATCTGGGCGACCGCGAGCGGGTGGGTGATGTACGGCTCCCCGCTCTTGCGGAACTGGCCACGGTGCATGTTCTCGGCGATGGTGTAGGCCCGCCGCAGCACCGCGGGATCCGCACCGGTGTGGATGGCACGGTGGCTGCGGACCAGCTGACCGACCGGCTCGGTCTCGGCGGTCGGCCAGGTCAGCAGCGACCGGAGCCGGCGGGCCAGCGGCAACTCGCCCGGTTGTGTCGGAAGCGCGCCTCCCAGGGCGCCGCCGTGCCCGGCGTTGACGTCCATCTGGGACACCCCCTCACGACTGCGTCACGACCGCCGCATTCCGGCAACCGGGAGCAGACCCTCGAAACGGGCAGGACTGCACTTCCTTAACAGAGTAAGTGAGTCGACGTCGTCCGATCGGACACTTGCTCATGAGCGTTCGGACCAGACTTGGTGCGAGGCGGCACCCTCGGCCTTGGTCAACAGGTCACGGAACCGGGCTGCGCCGCGCACCGGGGAGGCCCATCCGGCCGACATCTCGACCAGTCGGGTCTCCGGGCGCTCCAACCAGGACAGGATCCGCTCCGACTCCTCCGGGCTGGCGGCCGGGACCGGCCCGTGCCCGGGCGGCACCGTCTCGGCGGTGGACCGGATGGCGGCCAGCGTCGGTCGAGGGTGGACCCCCGGTGCGGAGACCCCGCCCCGGCCAGCCGGCCGTGCCGCACCAACGCCAACTCCCAGCCGCCGCCGGCGGCGGGGTGGGCGGCGGCCAACTCGGCGAGCCCGCTCAACGCGGCGAGACGCTGCATGCGTACGGCGGCCCGCAGCACCGCCACGAGACGGGACCGCAGCACGGCCGCCTCCTCGTACCGTTGGCCGGCCGAGAGCGACTCGATCCGGGCGAGCAGGGCGTCCACCACCGGCTGCGGGTCGCCGGTGGTGGCGCTGGCGAACGGCGTGACCGCTCTGGCGTCGTACTCCTGCGGGCTGATCCGGTGTTCGCAGGGCGCCGGGCAGCGACCCAGCTCGGCCAGCGCGCAGGCCGGGGTGACGGTGCGCAACGACAGGCGGTGGGTGCACTGGCGCAGCGGCACCGCGTCGTGGAAGCCGGCGGCGGCCAGCTCGGCGGCCCGCCGCGAGGAGAACGGGCCGAGGTAGGCGCGGTCGCCGGGGGAGATCTCCCGGACCACCGACAACCGGGGGAACGGCCCGTCGGTCAACTTCAACCAGACGACCCGCTCCGGGAACTTCGACCGGCGGTTGTACGGCGGTGCGTGCGCCCCGATCAGCCGCAGCTCGCGGACCTCGGCCTCCAGCGAGTGCGCGCACTCGATCGCCTCGACCCGCTCGGCGGCGGCCAGCATCTCGGAGATCCGGGCCCGCTTCTCCGCCGCGGTGAAGTAGCTGCGTACCCGGGTGGCGATGTCGCGGGACGTGCCGACATAGAGCGGCCGGTCGTCGGCGGCACGGAAGATGTAGACCCCCGGGGAACGGGGCAGTCCGTCGGCCAGGTGCCGCTTGCGGCGCTGCGTCGGGGTGACCGCGCGGGCGAACTCGATGGCGTCGCCGATGGTGTCGACCCGGTGCCCGCCGAGCCGCCCGATGAGCCCGTGCAACACGTCGACGGTTGCCCGGGCGTCGTCCAGCGCCCGGTGAGTCGGCTGGGTGGCGGCCCGGAAGTAGGCGGCGAGAGTGCCGAGCTTGCGGTTGGGCACCTCGTCGCGCGACAGCACCCGCCGGGCCAGCGCGGCGGTGTCCAGCACCCTCGGATTCGGCCAGCGGTAGCCGTGCTTCGCGCAGGCGGCCTTGAGGAACCCGACGTCGTACGGCGCGTTGTGGGCGACCAGCACGGCGTCCGAGACGAACTCGAGGAAGCTCGGCAGCACCTGCTCGATGGGGGGTGCCGGCAGCAGCATCGCCTGGGTGATGCCGGTCAGCACGGTGATGAAGGGCGGGATCGGCACGCCGGGATCGACCAGGGTGGCCAGCACCCCCAACTCCTCGCCGCCGCGCACCTTGACCGCGCCGATCTCGGTGATGCCGCCGCCGTCGGGGGCGCCGCCGGTCGTCTCCAGGTCGACCACCACGAAGGTCGTCGCGTACAGCGGCAACGCCGGGTCGATGCCCACGGTGCTCGGGTCGAGCCCGGCCAGCGCGGGTTGGAGGTACTCCTGTCCTGCCATCGCCGGCACGCTAGCGGTCCGGTCCGACACTCCTGCCCCACCGGTCCCAGAGGTCACCACCGGTCTAGGATGAGAGATCGGCTCACTCACCAGGCGGTGGGCCCGGTCGCGGTGGGAGACTTGCCACATGCCCCTCACCGAGCCGCCCGACGACAACCTCCCGCGGGAGGAGCAGGTCGTCGAGGTGTCGGCTGCCGGTGAGACGGGCGCCGTCGGCGACCGGGACACCGCCACCGCCCCCGCGGAAACGCCGGAGCCGGAGCCGGAGCCGAGCCTGCCCGAGCCGGTCCGGCAACGGATCGTCTCGCTCACCGCCACCGTGCTGCCCGGACTGCCCGCCGACGAGGTGCCGGTGCCGCTGCGCCGGGTCGCGAAGTTCGCCCCCAACCGGCGGGCCCGGCTCGGCGCGCCGGCGATCGCCGCCCAGCTCGCCGCCGACCCGCTGTTCCGGCAGCGGGTGACCGCCCGGGTCCTCGCCGACGCCGGTGACCTGGGTGCCGCCGTGCTCGAGGGAACCGCTCCCGCCGCCGCCGACCCGGTCGAGGTTGCGGCGCTGGCCTACCTGGCCCGGCCGCCCGGCTGGCGGGAGCTGATCGACGCCAGCGGTGCGGCGGTGCGCGCCGAGGCGGACACCGCCGTGGTGGCCGAGCTGGTCCGCCAGGCCGAGCACCGGGCCACCCGGGCCGAGCACGACCGGGCGGTGGCCCGGGTCGAGGCAGACAAGCTACGCGACGAACTGGCCCGGGTCCGTGAGGAGCTGGGCCAGCTGCGCGAGGAGGCCCGACAGCTGGCCCGTACGCTGCGGGAGAGCCAGGCCCGGGAACGCCGGGCGAGCGAGTTGCTGGCCACCGAGCGGGGCCGGGCCACCCGGGCCGCCGCGGAGGCGGACGCCGAGTTGCGCCGGGCCCGGGCCCGGCTGGCCGAGGCCGAGGCGGCGGCCGGGGCGGCCCGGACCAGCGCCAAGGAGGCCCGATCGGTCGACGACGCTCGGCTGTGGCTGCTGCTGGAGACCATCGGCCAGGCCGCCGTCGGGCTGCGCCGGGAGCTGGCGCTGGACCCGGTCGACAAGCTGCCCGCCGACTTCGTCGCGGACGCCTTCGCCGCCTCCCCGGCGGCCACCGCGACCGCCGGCGCCGCGGCCCGCGCCCAGGACACCGACGACCCGGGTCGGCTGGACCAACTGCTCGCCCTGCCCCGGGCCCATCTGGTGGTCGACGGCTACAACGTGACCAAACGCGGCTTCGGCGAGATGTCGCTGGAGCAGCAACGCAAGCGGCTGATCACCGGCCTCGGCGGGATCGCCGCGCAGACCGGCGACGAGGTCACCGTCGTCTTCGACGGGGCCGAACGGATGCACGGGCTGCCGCCCACCCCGCGTGGGGTGCGGGTGCTCTTCTCCCGCAAGGGGGAGACCGCCGACGAGCTGATCCGCCGGCTGGTCCGTGCCGAGCCGCCCGGCCGACCGGTGGTGGTGGTCTCCTCCGACCGCGAGGTCGCCGACGGGGTGCGCCGGCACGGCGCCTACCCGTTGGGGGCGGATTCGCTGCTGCGTCGGCTGTCGCGGTCCTGAGGCCCTCCGGCCCGTCGACACGTGCGGGGCGGACGCGGCCGGGACATAGGATGGGCGCCCATGGCGACAGGAGCGGCGGTATGAGGCGCACGGACGGCGGGTCGCCGGACCCCGGTGGGGTGCCGCGGTGAGCCCCCGCGGCTGGGCGCTGCTCACCCTGGCCGGTCTGGGCGTCGCCCTGATCGTGGCCGCGCTGGTGCTGATCCCGTGGAACCGCCCGCCGGCACCCCGGGCCGACCAGCTCGCCGCGCTGCGCGAGCTGCCCGCCGACCAGGTGGAACGGGCCCGGCAGTTCCGTGCCGCGCTGCGCCCCGGCGGATGGGCGGCGCTGGGTGTCGGGCTGCTGGTGGCGCTGGCGCTCGGGTTGACCCCGCTGGGCAGCCGCCTGATCGAGCTGGCCGGGCGCCCGTTCGGCGGCCACTGGATCGCCCAGGCGATCCTCGGTGGGCTGGCCGTGGTCCTGGTCGCCGACCTGGTGACGCTGCCGTTCTCCGCGTGGCGGCACGGTGTGCTCACCCGCTACGGGCTGGCGACCAACGGCTGGGGCGGGTGGGCGGCCGACCTGCTCAAGTCGTACGCGATCAGCGCCGTCATCGGCGCGGTGGCGTTGCTCGGCTTCTACACCGTCGTCCGGCTCGCGCCCCGGTGGTGGTGGGCGTTCGGCGCGGCCGGCGCGGCGACCCTGGTGGTGCTGCTCTCCTTCATCCTGCCGGTGCTGGTCGAGCCGGTGTTCAACCGGTTCGCCCCGATGGCACCCTCGCCGCTGCGTACCGAGCTGATGGAACTGGCCGAGCGCGACGGCGTGCCGGTACGCGACGTGCTGGTCGCCGACGCCTCCCGGCGCACCCGGGCGGTCAACGCGTACGTCTCCGGGCTCGGGCCGACCCGCCGGGTGGTGGTGTACGACAACCTGCTGCGCGAGGCGACACCCGACGAGGTGACCGCGGTGGTCGCGCACGAGTTGGGCCACGCCAGGGACCGCGACGTGCCGGTCGGCACGCTCACCGGCGCGCTCGGCGCCGCGGCGGCGGTGGTGGCCCTCTACCTGATCGGGTCCTGGCCGCCGCTGCTGCGCCTGGCCGGCGTCGACTCGGTCGCCCAGCCCCGCGCGTTCCCGTTGCTGCTCGCACTGGTCACGGTGGCCGGACTGGTCTTCGGGCCGGTGCAGGCGCTGATGTCGCGGCGGGTCGAGGCGCGCGCCGACGCGCACGCGCTGGCGTTGACCGGCGACCCGGCCGCGTTCGAGTCGATGCAGCGCCGGCTCTCCGCGATCAACCTCGCCGACCCCGATCCGCCCCGCTGGGAGTACCTCTACTCCGCCTCGCACCCGTCGACCGTGGAGCGGATCGCCGCCGCCCGCGCGTTCGCCCGGAGGTCCGGCCGATGAGCGGGCACCGCACGTTGCTGGTCACGAACGACTTCCCGCCCCGGCCGGGCGGCATCCAGTCGTTCGTGCACAACCTGGCGGTACGCCAGCCGGCCGGCTCGGTGGTGGTATACGCGTCGAGCTGGTCCGGTGCCGACAAGTTCGACGCCGACCAGCCGTTCGAGGTGGTGCGCGAACGCACCAGGGTACTGCTGCCCACCCCGCTGGTGGCTCGCCGGGCCGCCCGGCTGGCCCGGGCGTACGGCTGCGACACGGTCTGGTTCGGCGCGGCGGCCCCGCTCGGTCTGCTCGCCGCCGGGCTGCGCCGGCGGGCCGGGGTCGGGCGGGTGGTGGCCCTGACCCACGGGCACGAGGTGGGCTGGGCGGCGCTGCCGGTCGCCCGGGCCGCGCTGCGACGCATCGGCCGCGACACCGACGTGGTCACCTACCTGGGGGAGTACACCCGGACCCGGCTGGCCCGGACGCTGGACGGTCTGACCGAGCTGCGCCGGCTCGCCCCCGGCGTGGACACCGACCTGTACCACCCGTCCGTCGACGGCGGCGCGGTGCGGCACCGGCTCGGCCTGTCCGACCGGCCGGTGGTGGTCTGCGTGTCCCGGCTGGTGCCCCGCAAGGGCCAGGACATGCTGATCCGGGCGATGCCCCTGATCCGTCGCCGGGTGCCCGACGCCGCGTTGCTGGTGGTCGGCGGTGGGCCGTACCGGGCCACGCTGGCCCGGCTGGCCCGGCAGTCCGGCATGGAGCGGGACGTCGTCTTCACCGGCTCGGTGCCGTCGGCGGAACTGCCCGCCCACTACGCGGCCGGTGACGTCTACGCGATGCCGTGCCGGACCCGCAACCAGGGTCTGGACGTCGAGGGGCTCGGCATCGTCTATCTGGAGGCGTCGGCGAGCGGCCTGCCGGTGGTGGCCGGCGACTCGGGCGGCGCACCGGACGCGGTGCGCGAGGGCGAGACCGGATATGTGGTGGACGGCCGGGATCTCGCCGAACTCGCCGACCGGGTGGCCACCCTGCTCGCCGACCGGGACCTCGCTCGTCAGTTCGGTGCCGCCGGCCGCGCCTGGGTGGAGCGGGAGTGGCGCTGGGCGACCCAGGCGCAGCGGATGAGCACCCTGCTCACCGGCTGAGCCGCCCCCGCGGCCCGGTCAGCGGATGCGGGCGACGATGTGGTCGGCGGGGGCGGGGCGGCCGAAGTGCCAGCCCTGGCCGGCGTCACAGCCGATCGCCCGGAGCCGTTCGGCCTGCCCGCCGGTCTCCACACCCTCGGCGGTGACCGTCAGGTCCAGGGCGTGCGCCAGGGAGACCAGCGAGGCGAGGATGCGCTCGTCCGCGCGAGCCTCCGGCGCGCGCAGCCCGCGGACGAACTCGCCGGCCACCTTCAGCTCGGTCACCGGCAGGTCCCGCAGGTACGCCAGGTTGCTGTAGCCGGTGCCGAAGTCGTCGATGGCGATGCGGATGCCGAGGTCGGCCAGGGCCCGCAGGGCCCGTACCGGTTCCTCCGTGGTGGTCATCATGGTGCTCTCGGTGATCTCCAGCTGGAGCCGGTTCGGTGGCAGGCCGGTGTGTCGCAGCAGGGCGCACACCTCCTGCACCAGGCCGGGCCGGCGGATCTGACGCACCGCCAGGTTGACGCTGACGTACGGCGGCTCACCCGAGGCGGCCGTCCAGCCGACCGCCTCCCGGCACGCCTCGGCGAGCACCCACCCGCCGAGCTGCACGATCAGCCCGGTCTCCTCGGCCAACCCGATGAAGCTGTCCGGGTGCAGCACACCCAGGCGCGGGTGGCGCCAGCGCACCAGCGCCTCCACCCCGAGCATCGAGCCGTCGCGCAACGAGGTCAACGGCTGGTAGTCGAGGAAGAACTCGCCACGCTCCAGGCCCGCCGGGATCGCCGCGCTCAGCTCCTGTCGGGCCTGTTCCCGACCGTCGCGCTCCGCGTCGTACAGTGCCCATCCCGCGCCTCCGACGGTCTTGGCCCAGTGCAGGGTGCTGCCCGCCGCTCGCATCAGGTCGTCCGGTGAGGTGCCGGCCACCCGCCGCTCCACGATGCCCACGCTCGCCGTGACCGTCACGTCCTGCCCGTCGACCACCACCGGCTCGGACAGGGCGGCCAGCGCCGCCTCGGCGACGGCGACCACGTCCCCGGTGCCGGTGGAGCACTCGACGAGGACGACGAAGGCGTCCCCGCCGAGCCGGGCGACGAGGTGGGGCTCGACGGCCCGCCGCAGCCGCCGCGCCGCCGCGGTGAGGGCCCGGTCCCCGATCTGGTGGCCGTACGAGTCGTTGACCCGCTTGAACCGGTCCAGGTCGAGGAAGCACAGTCCGACCCGGCGGTCATCGTCGACGGCCACGGCCGCGGCGAGGCGCTCGGCGAAGAGCGTGCGATTGGGCAGGTCGGTGAGCGGATCATGGGTGGCCTGGTGCCGGAAGCGGGCCTCGCTGGCCCGCAGGGCCTGTTCCGCCTCGGCGCGGGCGGTCAGCGCGGCCCGCCGGATCGACTCCTGCTCGTCGAGCGTCCGGTCGCGCAGTGCCCGGGCGTACCCGGTGGCGACCGCGCCCAGCAGCCGGGCCATCCGGTCCTCGATGTCGTCGGCGTCCAGGTCGAGGTCGCGGACCAGCCGGAGCTGGATCACCTCCACGGTCCGGCCGAGCGCCTCGGCCGAGGCGATGTGCGCGCCGACGAGTTCGTCGGCGACCCGGTGCCCGACCCGCAGGTCGAGCGGCTCCGCCCGCAGGGCCTTGGCCAGCAGGTCGGTGAGCCGCTGCAACAGCGTTTCCAGCTGAGCCTGGGTCATCGGCAGATAGCTGGTGCCCGTAACCGCCTTGGCCCAGGCGCGGGCGAACGCCCCGGCGCCGGGCCGGCCGTCCGGAGGCTCACCCACTGAGCCGCCCGACCCCGCCGAGGAACACGGCCTGCTCGGCGTCCTCGGCGCTTTCCGGGGTCTCCGGACGCCACTGCGGCACCCACACCACCCCGGGCTCGACCAGGTCGAACCCGTCGAAGAACCCGGTCAGCTCGGCCCGAGGACGCACCCACAGCGGATTGTCGGTGCGCCGGTAGACCTCCTCGGCCTCGGCCCGCTCGGCCTCGTCCCGGCCGTCGTCGCTGGCCTGGGACAGGACCAGGTAGCTGCCCGGGGCCAGGGCCGCGCGCAGGGTCCGCAGCACCTCACCCGGCCGGTCGTCGTCGGAGACGAAGTGCAGCACCGCCACGACCAGCACGGCCACCGGTCGGGAGAAGTCGAGCAGCGCGCGGACGTCGGGGTGGGCGAGGATCCGCTCGGGGTGGCGCAGGTCCTCCTGGACCACCGCCGTGCGCTCGTCGCCGGCCAGGATCTCCCGGCTGTGTGCGACGGCGACGGGGTCGACGTCGACGTAGACCACCCGGGACTCGGGAGCGTGCCGCTGGGCGATCTCGTGCACGTTGCCGACGGTGGGGATGCCCGAGCCGATGTCCAGGAACTGCCGGACGCCGGCGGTGGTGAGGAACTGCACCGCCCGGCGCAGGAAAGCGCGGTTGGCCTGGGCCATGAGCGGTGCCTGGGGCACCGCCGCCACCATCGCCCGGGCCGCCGCCCGGTCGACCGCGAAGTTGTGCGAGCCGCCGAGGTAGTAGTCGTACATGCGGGCGACGCTCGGGCGTTCCACGTCGATCGTCTCGGGTGCCCAGTCCGGCCGCTGCAATGCCCTCACCCCTTCGCCCGTCCGTCGGGGGCGCCTGGCGCCCCGGCGGGTATTCTGCCCCGCTTTCGCCGGGGAGGCCATAGCGAGGTGACGCACGGCGGCGATCGATGCGAGAGATCCGTGCCCGCCGGGTGGCGGGACACGGATCCCCGTCGGTGCTGTGCCGGCCGGCCGGGTGAACAGCGGCGGCCGGACGACCGGCTAGAACTTCGGCGCGTCCGGCGCCTCGAGCAGGCCGAGCCGCAGCGCGGTCATCAGCGCCTGGGCCCGGTTGGCCGCGCCGAGCTTCTCGTAGAGCTTCGAGATGTGGGTCTTGGCGGTCGACTCGCTGACGAACAGTTGCTTGGCGATGCCGGCAACGCTCATTCCGTCGGCGAGCAGCCGCAGCACCTGGCCCTCTCGGGGGGACAGCTGCGGGCCGGACGGGGCGAGCCGGCGCTTCATCGCCTCGGCCAGGTCGGCGGCGGTGAAGGCGCTGGGGAGGAGGCGGCGTGCCGGGCGGCGGCGACGACCTCGTCGGCCGGCGCGGTCTTCGGCACGAACGCACTCGCCCCGGCCTCCAGGGCACCGAAGAGCTGGTCGTCGCCGGCGTACATGGTGAGCACCACGATGCCCATCGTCACGCTGGACTTGCGCAGCGCCCGGGTGGCCTCCAGGCCGCTGCCGTCGGGCAGCCGCAGATCCATGATCACGACGTCCGGCTGCAACGCGCCGGCCTGCCGGACGCCCTCCGCCGCCGTGGCCGCCTCGCCGACGACCTCGAACTGCCGGTCGCGTTCGAAGGCGTGCCGCAGGCCCTTGCGGATCAGGTCGTGATCGTCGACAAGGAGGACCTTGGTCCGGGTTGCCGGTGTCGGGCTTGTGGTCATCCTCGGCTTACTCCCCTTCTGCTGCGGCGGCGCTACCGCGAACGTTATCGCGCCGTGGTGACGAGCCGACCACCACCGCGACGGTCGTCCCGCTCGGCTGTCGCGGCCTGATCTCCAACCGGCCCCGGATACGTTCCGCTCTCTCGGCCATGATCGCAAGACCATAGTGCCCATCCGAGCGCTGGTCACCTATGCCGTGACCGTCATCCGACACTTCGATCTGCGCGTACGGTGGGTCCACCTCGCAGGTGACCCAGAGGTTGGCCGCCCCGGCGTGCTTGCGGGCGTTGGTGACCGCCTCCTGGGCGATGCGCAGCAGCTCGGCCTCGGTGGCGGCGGGCAGCCGGGCGGTGGACTCGTCCAGCGACAGGTGTACCCGCAGGCCGCCGGAGGCGCCGACGGTACGGGCGTACTCGGCGATCGCGGCGGCCAGACCACCCTGCCGGTCCACCTCGCTGCGCAACTCGAACAGGCTCAGCCGCAACTCGGTGATCACCCGGGTGACCTCCTGGCGGAGCAGGCGCAGCGACTCGGCGGTCTCCTCGGCGTCGGAGTGCACGGTGGCCAGGGCGTTGTCGATGCCGTAGCCGACCATCACCAACTCCTGGGCCACCCCGTCGTGGATCTCCCGGGCCAGCCGCTGCCGTTCCTCGTTGGTGGCCAGCGACCGGACCTCGTCGAAGAGCAGGGCGGCCTCCAGGCGCAGCGCCGCCGGCCCGGTCAGCCCGGTCACCTGGGCCACCACCGTGGGTGGGTACGCCTGCGCGACGTCGGCCTCCAGCACGACCAGACCGACCGTGCGCAGCCCGGCGACCAGCGGCACGATCAGCGCGGAGACCTCCCCGCCCCGGTGCGAGCGGGACTGCGAGCGAGCCGCGGTCTGCGCCTGCTGGCTGGCCCAGGCGTCGGCGATGGCCGAGTCCGCGTCGAGCGTGGTCTCCCAGTCGACCCGGTCCGCGCCGAGTTGGGCGAGCACCACCAGCCGGCCACCGCCGCTGGCGGACAGCACCGCCCCGCGGTCGGTGCGGGCCACCGTGCGCAACTCCTCCAGCAGGTGTTCGGAGATCCCGCCCGGGTCCAGGGTCGCCCCGGGCAACTGCCGGGCCACCGTGCGCAGCTGGGTCAGCAGCCGGGTCGCCTCCGCGTACGGCTGGGGCTTGCCGTCGTGCCGGAGCTGCATCACCCGGTGCAGGGTGCCGGCGGCGTAGAGCCCCAGCGTGGCCAGGATCAGCCACTGGGCGCAGACCGCGAGGTATCCCGGCTGGGCGAGCTGGCGGACGCCGCCGACGTCGGTGCCGGCCCCGGCGACCAGCAGGGTGCCGGCGGCCACGGCGATCAGCGCGGCGCCCTCGCGGAAGCGGCGGCGCAGCGCCGTGACGGTCACCGGCACCGCGAGGTAGGGCAGCACCGCGGAGGCGCCGAGGCCGCCGATGTGCCCGCCGACCGCGGCGACCGCGGCGACCTGGCTCGCGGCGAGGCCGAGCACCACCACCTCCGCCACCCGGCTGAGCGGTCCGACGAGCCGGTGCTGGGGGGCCAGCGACGCGGGCAGTCCCGCCAGGGCCAGCAGGACGATCCACCACAGCTGGGTCAGGTCGCGGGTGGCGAACAGGGTCAGTACGGCGACCAGCGCCAGCACGACCACGCGGGCCGCCACGGCGAGCGGATGGGAACGGGCCAGGGCGGATGTCGAGGCGGGCACGTGACGGATCGTAGTCAGCCGCGGTAGATGTCGGCGATTTCCGCGGCGTACGTCTTGTGTACGACCTGGCGTTTGACCTTGAGCGACGGGGTCAGCTCGCCGGTGGCCTCGGCGAAGTCGCGCGGCAGGATCCGGAAGACCTTGATCGCCTCGGCCTGGGAGACCGACCCGTTGGCCCGGTCCACCGCCGCCTGGATCTCCGCCCGCAGCCCCTCGTGCCGGCGCAGTGCCTCGACCTCGGTGTCGGCCGGCAGCCCGGCCGTCTCCAGCCAGGCCGGCAACGCCTCCTCGTCGAGGGTGACCAGCGCGGCGATGAACGGCTGCCGGTCGCCGACCACGACACACTGGCTGACCAGGCGGTGTGCCCGGACCTGGTCCTCCAGCACGGCGGGAGCGACGTTCTTGCCGGCCGCCGTCACGATGATCTCCTTCTTGCGGCCGGTGATGGTCAGGTAGCCGTCGCCGTCGAGCGAGCCGAGATCGCCGGTGCGGAACCAGCCGTCGGCGGTGATCGCCTCCTCGGTGGCCGACTCGTTGCGCCAGTACTCCTGGAAGATCAGATCACCCGAGATGAGGATCTCGCCGTCGTCCTCGATGCGGATGGTCACGCCGGGCAGCGGCCGGCCGACCGTGCCGATCCGGGTGGACCCGGGCAGGTTCGCCGCGGCGGCGGGAGAGGTCTCGGTGAGGCCGTACCCCTCGCAGACGGTGACGCCGACGCCCCGGAAGAAGTGGCCCAGGCGGGCGCCGAGCGGCGCACCGCCGGAGATCGCGTCGCGGCAACGTCCGCCGAGCGCGGCCCGCAGCTTGCCGTAGACCAGCCGGTCGAAGAGCGCATGCTGGGCACGCAGGGCCAGCCCCGGCCCGCCGGAGGTCTCCAACGCCTCGCTGTAGGCGATGGCCACCGCCTCGGCCCGGGCGAAGATCTTGCCCTTGCCGGCGTCCTCGGCCTTCTGCCGGGCACCGTTGTAGACCTTCTCGAAGACCCGGGGCACCGAGAGCACGAAGGTGGGCTGGAACTCCTGGAGCTCGGCGACCAGGTTCTTGGTGTCCGAGCAGTGCGCCATGGTGGCCCGGGCCTGCACCACACCGATCTGGATGAGCCGGGCGAAGGCGTGCGCCAGCGGCAGGAACAGCAGGGTCGACGCGTTCGGCCGGAACAGGTTCGGCAGCACCGGCACCGCGTTGGCGATGTCGGCGTACATGTTGCGGTGGGTCAGTACGCAGCCCTTGGGCCGGCCGGTGGTGCCGCTGGTGTAGATGATGGTCGCCACGTCGGCGGAGCGCAGGCCGGCACGCCGGCGCTCGATCTCGGCCGGTGCCACCGCCGTGCCGCCGGCCACCAGGTCGTCCACCCCGCCCAGGTCGATCTGCCAGACGTGGGTCAGGTCGGGCAGCTGGTCGCGGACGCCGGCCACCAGCATGGCGTGCGCGGTCGTCTCCACCACGCAGGCCACCGCGCCGGAGTCGGCCAGGATCCAGGACGCCTGCTCGGCGCTGGAGGTCTCGTAGATCGGCACGGTGACCGCGCCGGCCGCCCAGATGGCGTAGTCGATCAGCGTCCACTCGTAGCGGGTGCGGCTCATCAGCGCCACCCGGTCGCCCGGCTGCACGCCGGCGGCGGCGAGCCCCGGGCGACCGCCTCCACGTCGTCGCGGAACTGCCGGCAGGTCACGTCCGCCCAGCCACCCGCCGCGTCGCGGCGGACGAACTGCACCGAGTCGGGCGCGGCCTCGGCGTTCTCCCAGACCGGGCCGGTGAGGTTGGCCGCGTCGCCGACGGTGACGATCGGCGGGACGGAGAACTCGCGCACCTGCACTCCCTCGTGCTCACACTGGCCGGGTCGGGCCGCCACCACCGGGTCGGCTCTGTCGAAACCTACCCGGCCGGCGGGCCGGCGGGCACATCGCAGGTGGGCGGCGCGGCACGCGGGCACCCGCGGGCGGGTAGCCTCCCCCCATGGCGGACTCCTCCACCCAGTCGATCACCATCGGTGCCGCACCGGACCGGGTGGCGGCGGTCATCTGCGACTTTCCGAGCTACCCCGAGTGGACCGACGCGGTCCGCGAGGTCGAGGTCGTCGAGGAGTACGAGGACGGCTACGCCAGCCAGGTCCGTTTCGTCCTCGACGCCGGTGTGCTGGTCGACGAGTACGTGCTGGCGTACGCGTACGCCGAGGATCTGTCCCGCATCGAGTGGCACCTGCTCGCCCCGTCGCGGATGCAGAAGGCCCAGCGTGGCGCGTACGACCTGGTCGCCGAGGCCGATGACGTCACCACGGTGACCTACACCCTGGAGGTGGAGCTCGCGGTCGGGATGATCGGGATGTTCCGCCGCAAGGCCGAAAAAATGATCATGGATGCCGCGTTGAAGCAACTCAAGCGCCGGGTAGAAGCATCAGGTGCGGCGCAGTGACGCGTCCGGCGACCCGGCCGCCGCGGTAGAGGAGCCCAGCATGGGTGCGACAGATCCGGGCTCGGCCCGGGAAGAGGCGGAGCGGCTGGTCGCCACTCTGCTGGCCGGCGTGCGGCTGGCCGCCGCCAACCCCGCGGCGGTGCCGTGGGGCCCGCTCGGTGGGATCGTGAGCAGTGTCGTCGGTCACAGCGGCGCGCCGGGTGGTTCCGGCACCACCGGGGGTGGTTTCGCCACCGGAGCCGCCGAATGTGTTGCCTGCCCGGTCTGCCGGGGAATCGCCGCGTTGCGTGACCCGAGTCCCGAATTCGCCGAGCGATTGGCGACCGGAGCCGGCGATCTGGCCGCCGGCCTGGCCAGTTTTCTGCGGGCCTTCACCCCCGCCGAACCTCCCCGGCACCGCCGGCGCCACCGCGGCCGAATCCGACGGCGACCGCGTGTGGCGCGAGGCGACCCGTACCGGGCATGATTCTCAGCCGGCACCGGAGCGGGACGTCTGGTCCGCCGCCACCCGGGCGGAGGACGTCACCGGCCCGGCCGCCGCGCCCGCCGACGCCGCCGGGCCGGTCCCGCCGGCCGGGCGCCGAGCGTCGACCGACCGCCGCGTGGTGCCCACCTCCCGGATGCCCGGCGAGCCCGCGCCGGGCGGTGAGCCCGCACCGCGGGGCCGGGCCGGGCCGGGTGGTGGGCGGCCGGGCGCACCAGGCGACAGAGCCTGACCAGGGACGACCCGCGTCACCGGCGAGTGCAGGTGCGCGCGGGGTGGCACAGCAGAGGGGAGTGGCAGCGGTGACGCTGACCATCGGAGTCGACGTCGGTGGCACCAAGGTGGCCGGCGGTGTCGTCGATGACACCGGCACGGTCCTCGTGCAGACCCGACGGGACACCCCCGCCGACGACGTCGGTAAGACCCGCGACGTCATCATCGAGCTGGTCAGCGAACTGGCCGCCGGGCACGAGATCCAGGCGGTCGGCATCGGTGCGGCCGGATGGATCGACGCCAGCCGCTCCACCGTGCTCTTCGCCCCCAACCTGGCCTGGCGCGACGAGCCGCTGCGGGCGTACGTCAGCGCGGCGGTCGAGCTGCCGGTGATCGTGGAGAACGACGGCAACGTCGCCGCCTGGGCGGAGTTCCGCTACGGCGCCGCCCGGCACGCCGACGACTCGATGGTCATGTTCACCATCGGCACCGGTGTCGGCGGCGGCATCGTGCTCGGCGGCGACCTGGTCCGGGGGGCCAACGGCATCGCCGCCGAACTGGGCCACATGCTCACCGTCCCCGACGGGCACCAGTGCGGCTGCGGGCGGCTTGGCTGCATCGAGCAGTACGCCAGCGGCAGCGCGCTGGTCCGGTTCGCCCGCGCCGCCGCCCGGCAGGAGCCGCACCGGGCCACCGCCCTGCTGGAGCTGGCCGACGGCGAGGCCGAGGCGATCACCGGACCGATGGTCACCGCCGCGGCCAAGGGCGGCGACCCGGTGTCCGCGGAGGCGTTCGCCCAGGTCGGACGCTGGCTGGGGACAAGCCTGGCCGACATGGCGCAGATCCTCGACCCGCAGATCCTCGTCGTCGGCGGTGGCGTCATCGACGCCGGTGACCTGCTCATGGGCCCGACCCGTCGCTCGTTCACCGAGTCCCTGGCGCAGCGCAGCCGGTTGTCGGTGGCCGAGATCCGCCCGGCCGAACTGGGCAACTCCGCCGGTGTCATCGGCGCGGCCGACCTGGCCCGGCGGATCTAGGTGACCCACCCCGGCGTGCCGCTGCGCGTCGTGTCGTACAACGTCCACGGCCAGCGCGACGACACCGCCGCGCTGGCCGCGGTGATCCGCGCGACGGCACCGGACGTGGTGGTGGTCCAGGAGGGGCCGCGCCGGTTTCGATGGCGGGCGAAGTCGGCGGCGCTGGCCGGCTCGTTCGGCCTGGTGGTCGCCGCGGGCGGGCTGCCGTCGCTGGGCAACCTGCTGTTGACCAGCCTGCGGGTGCGGGTGACCGGCACCCGATGCCGGCGCTTCCCGCTGACCCCGGCCGGCACCTGCGCGGCGCCGCCTACGCCGATTGCCGGGTGGGCACGTCCGCCCGGTTCACCCTGGCCGGTTCGCACCTGTCCACCGACCCGGCCGAGCGGCCCGGGCAGGCGGAGCTGTTCAAACGGGACCTGTCGGCCGCCGGCCACCCGGTGGTCGCCGCCGCCGACCTCAACGAGGAGCCGGGCGGACCGGCGTGGACCACCGTGGCCCGGGGCTGACCGACGCGGCGGTGGCCGCCGGCCGGGACGCACGTTTCACCTACCCCTGCGCGGCTCCCCGGCGGCGCATCGACGCGCTGTTCGTGGACCCGCGGGTCACGGTGGTCGACTACGACGTGGTGGACACGCCGCTGACCCGCCGGGCCAGCGACCATTTTCCGGTCCTGGTGGACCTGCTGCTGCCAGCCGCCGGCTGACAGTCGAGCCCCCGGCGGACTGGACATCCCGCTCCGTTGTGGAGAGGATTTCGCGCGACCCGGCACTCGTGCCGAGACGAAGGAGACCTCCGGTGCCCACCCCCACCGCGCACGGCCGGCCTGATCCGGAGACGACCACGCTCGCCCGCAGCCGCGACGGCCGCCCGGTCGCCGACCGGGGCGACACCGTCTGTGTCATCGGCGCCGGTGCCAGCGGCCTGACCGCCGTGAAGAACCTCGCCGAGCATGGCTTCGGGGTCGACTGCTACGAGCGCGAGACCGGCGTCGGCGGTGCCTGGAACTGGCGACACGACCGCAGCCCGGTGTACGCCAGTACCCACCTGGTCTCGTCGCGGCCGTTCACCCAGTTCCCCGACTTCCCGATGCCCGACGACTGGCCGGACTTCCCGCATCACAGCCAGTTGCTGGCCTACTTCGAGCGCTACGCGGACCACTTCGACCTGCGGCGGTACGTCTGGTTCGGCACCGAGGTGGTGCGCGTCGAGCCGGCCGAGGACGACCGTTGGGACGTCACCACCCGCAGCACCGGCGGCTACGGGCCCGAACGCACCTCCCGCTACGCCGCCGTGCTGATCGCCAACGGGCACAACTGGTCACCCAAGCTGCCCCGGTACGAAGGGCTGGAGCAGTTCCGGGGGGAGGTCATGCACGCCTCCTCCTACAAGGACCCGGCGCAGTTGCGCGGCAAGCGGGTGCTGGTGGTGGGCGCCGGCAACACCGGCTGCGACATCGCGGTGGAGGCCGCCCAGCAGGCGTCGCGTTGCTGGCACTCGACCCGGCGGGGCTACTGGTACGCCCCGAAGTACGTCTTCGGCCGCCCGGTCGACCAGGTCAACGACACCCTGCTGGCGCTGCGGGTGCCGCTGCGCGTGCGGCAGTGGTTCTACCACCGGACGTTGCGGCTGACCGTCGGCGACCTGGCCCGCTTCGGCCTGCCGAAGCCGGACCACCGGGTGTACGAGACCCACCCGATCGCCAACAGCCAGCTCGTCTACCACGTCGGGCACGGCACGATCAGCCCGGTGCCGGACGTGGCGCGGTTCCACCCGCACTCGGTGGAGCTGACCGACGGCCGGCAGATCGACCCGGAGCTGGTCGTCTTCGCCACCGGTTACCTGCCGCGCTTCGAGTTCCTCGACGCGAAGATCCTCGGCGACGACGAGGGTGTGGGCCGGCCCCGGTTGTGGCTCAACGCCTTCGTGCCGGACCATCCGACCCTCGCGGTGGCGGGCCTGGTCCAGCCGGACTCCGGCCTGTTCACCCTGTCGCACTGGCAGGCCGTGCTGTTCGCCCGGCTGCTGCGGCTGCGCACCACCCGGCCGGAGCGGGCCGCGGCCTTCGCCGCCCGGGTCCGCTCCGGTGCCGGCGAACGCTACTCCGGGCCGGTCAAGGACTCGTCCCGGCACTGGTTCGAGGTCGGCCACGCCGACTACCTGCGCGCGCTGGAGCGCGCCCTGCGTGACCTGGAGGGCAAGTGAGCCAGCATGGTGCGGCCGGTCAGCGGGTCCGGCTCGTGCGGGACTGGGAGTGGGCTCGGCCGGTCCGCCCGGTCCGGCGCGAGGTGCTCAGCGCCACGCCCGAGCTGGAGGAGGGACGGCCGCCGCTGCTGTTCGTGCCCGGCTTCGGGCACGGCGCCTGGGCGTACGCCGAGCACTGGCTCGGGCACGCCGCCGCCCGCGGCTTCGGCGCGCACGCGGTGAGCCTGCGCGGGCACGGTGGCAGCGGCCCGGCGCCGGAGGCGACGCTGCGGGCGTACGCCCACGACGTGGTCCAGGTGGCGGCGGGGCTGCCGCGCCGGGCGGTGCTGGTGGGGCACGGCGCCGGAGCCCTGGTGGTCGCGCACGCCTTGGCCCGCTATCCGGCCCGGGCGGCGGTGCTGGTGGCGCCGGTGCTCGGCGGCTGGGCGACGTTCGGCGCCGCGGTGCGCCGCAACCCGCTCGGCACCCTGCCGGCGCTGTTCGGCGGCGGCCTGCGGCTGAGCCGCCGGCAGCTGTTCAGCCGCGAGTTGCCCGACGCCGACGCCCGGCGCTACGCCGCCCGGCTGGGCCGGGCCGCCCGGCGTGCCCAGTGGCAGCTGCTTGCCGGCGCCGACCCGGAGCCGGCGGTCGGCGGCCCGCCGGTGCTGGTGCTGGGCAGCCCGGACGACCGGGTGGTGCCCGCCTCGGTGCTGACCCGCGCGGCCCGGCGGTACGGGTCGGCTCCGCTGCTCTTCCCCGGCATGGGACACGACCTGATGCTCGACGCCCGGTGGCGGGAGCCGATCGACGCGATCCTCGACTGGCTGGTCAAGGAACCGACCCGCGACGACCGGTCCTGAGCGGCGGGCGGCCCGCCTCAGCTGCCGCTGAGGCGGGTGAGCAGCGAGCCGTTCTGGTCCAGGGTGGACAGGTAGGAGCGGGCCCAGGCCCGGATGTCGTATTCGTGCAGGTGCTCGCGCATGGCCCGCATCCGGGCCCGGACGTCGGCCGGGTCGGCGCGCAACGCCGCGAGTAGACCCTGCTTGAGCCCTTCCAGGTCGTGCGGGTTGACCAGGTACGCCTGCGGCAGCTCGGCGGCGGACCCGGCGAACTCGCTGAGCAGCAGCGCGCCCGTCTGGTCCACCCGGGCGGCGGCGTACTCCTTGGCGACGAGGTTCATCCCGTCGCGCAACGGGGTCACCGCCATCACGTCGGCGACCCGATAGAGGGCGGCCAGTTCGGCGCGGTCGAACGGCTGGGTGAGGTAGTGGATCGCGGGCTCGCCCACCCGGCCGAACTCGCCGTTGATCCGCCCCACCTCCCGCTCGACCCGATCGCGGAGGATCTGGTACTGGCTGACCCGCTCCCGGCTGGGCACCGCGACCTGCACGAGCACCGTGTCGCGGACCTTGACGTCCCCGTGGGCGAGCAGCTCGCTGTAGGCCTTGAGCCGCTGCTCGATGCCCTTGGTGTAGTCCATCCGGTCGACGCTGAGGATCACCTGGTCGGGGCTGCCAAGGTCATGGCGCAACCGGCGGGCCCGCTCGGCGACGTCCGCCCGTCCGGCCAGCGCGGCCATCTCGACGGTGTCGATCGAGACCGGGAAGGCGCCGATGCGCACCATCCGGTCGCCGACCGCGATCCGTCGGTCGGTGGCCGGCAGGCCCAGCACCTTCGTCACGAGCTGGGCGAAGTTGTGCGCGGCCTGGGCCCGCTGGAAGCCGACCAGGTCGGCACCGAGCATGCCGCGCAGCAACTCGGCCCGGCGGGGCAGTTGCATGAACAACTCCGGCGGCGGGAACGGCACGTGCAGGAAGAACCCGATGCGCAGGTCGGGCCGCAGGGCGCGGAGCAGCCCGGGCACCAGTTGCAGGTGGTAGTCCTGCACCCAGATCACCGCGCCGGTCTCGGCGACCTGGGCGGTGGCCTCGGCGAACCGCTGGTTGACCCGCTGGTACGCGTCCCACCAGCGCCGGTGGTGCTCGGGCTGCTCGACGGCGTCGTGGTAGATCGGCCAGAGGGTCGCGTTGGCGAAGCCCTCGTAGTGGTCGTGCAGGTCTTCGCTGGTCAGCGGCACGCTGTGCATCCGTACCCCGTCGATGTCGGGCAGGGCGGGCGCGGGTCCGGTCCCGCCGGCCCAGCCGACCCAGGTCGCGGGGTGTGTCGCAGCAGGGGTGCAGCGCGCTGACCAGCCCACCGGGGCTGCGGCGCCACTCGCAGGCGCCGTCGGGCGCCACACTGTCGTCGATGGGTAGGCGGTTGGCCACCACCACGAGGGAACTCTGTCGCATCTCGGGCATTCCGATCAGCAGGGGAGTGACCGCCACAAGGGAGGAACAACCGGGCAGTCGGCGGGTGAAGTGACGTACTGCGGTATTCCTACTGACAGTAAGTTACACCACTGTTACGCCCGCTGGCGCGGGCGGCCACCGTCCCGGTATCCGGGCGACCGCTCAGACGACGGCGCCGTCGTCGGGATCGCGATCGTCGGGGTCACCCGGACGCAGCCGCCACACCAGCGTGACGAAGCCGGCGAGGATGCCGGTGAAGCCGAGCAGCGTCACGATGCCCTGATCGGCGGGGAGCAGGTCGGGGAAGAGGAACAGCGCGAATCCGGCCACCACGGCGAGCACGCCGGCCACCGCGTACTTCGACACCCGGGGCAGCGGCGGGGGTGGCGGTGGGACGTAGCGCTCGTCGTCGTGCGGGCCGCCGGGCAGATCCGCGCCGAAGGTGTCCAGCCCGTCCAGCAGCGACGGCCCGTCGCCGTCCCGGGGCCGCGCCCCACCGACACGCCGGAGACGTCGGCCGCGTAGGGCAGCCGGCGCACGTCGGTGGTGGTCGGCCCGGTCGGCCCGGTCGGCCCGGTCGGGTCGTCGGTGCCTGGCCGGGTGGCAGTGGCCGTGCCGCCGCCCGGGCCCGCCTGGTCGTCCACGTCCTCCGAGGCCGGCCACGGATGGTCGCCGGTGCCGGGCGAGGCGTGGAAACCGGCGACGATCCGCTCCCACTCGGCGTCGATGTCCGGTTCGTCCTCGGACCGCCCGCCGCCGGTCTCGTCGGCGAGCTGGCTGAGGTAGTCCCGAGCGGTGCTCAGATGCGAACGGTCCACGTAGAGCCGGTCGACCGGCCGGGGCGGCACGGTGGTGGTGCGGGTGACCGGGTTCAGATCCGCGGAGGGCTGCAGGTAGGCGGCGATCCCGCCGGCCGCCAACACGTCGAGCAGGTGCTCGCCGACGCGCGGGTCGACATCGCCGGCGATGGCGTACTCGCTGGCGTCGATCCCGTTGTCCCGCCGTCCCCGGCGGGCCCCACCCGCTGACACCGGACCATCCTCCTCATCGCGCCACCGGCGCGCCCCGCGTCCAGCCCTGTCGGTGCGCCCCCGCGCGCCGTGCTCTGAATCGTGACACGTCCGGGGCCGGTTCGGGGAGTGCCTTGTGGCGCGGCGTACGGCGGTGGGTGGATCCACCACCAGAAAGCGACTTTCCGTGACGGCAACCCTCCGTGTCGGGTGTCACTCCGGCGCCCGATGTCCTTGCCAATCCTTTGCTCTGCTTCAACCCACGCAACCGGGCTTGAACAGGCGTAATGAGGGCGGCGGCAACGCGGCTTCGAGCAGCGGCAGACACGGAGAGTGACCGTTGCGTCTGTTGAAGCAGAGCAAAGGGGCGGCGAAGGGACAGTGTGCGGGCGAGCCGCCGGTACCGAAGGTGACAGCCGGTCCGATCGGGGCGTGCGTTGCCGGGCCGGCGCCCGCCACTCCCGCCGCCTGATCGGGTCAGGAGGCCAGCGTCTGCGCCTCGGCGGTGGGCGGGTGGGCCAGGGCGAGCAGGCCCGGCGCGCCGTTGCGGTGGGCGAAGGCACGCAGCTCGACCAGCAGCGGACCGGCCGCCGCCCGGTCACCGGCCGACTCCAGCTCCCGCACCGCGAAGGTCAACGCCAGCATCCGGTCGGTGACGTCGGGGATGCCGGCGTAGATCTCGGCGGCGGCCAGGTGCAGCTCGGCGGCGCGCCGGTGGTCGCCGTCGGCGCCGGCCAGCGCGCCGGTCACGGTCCGCAGTGCCGCCTCCGACCAGGGCGTACGGTGCCCGACCCGGTCGAGCATGGTGCGTACCCGGGCGGCGGGCTTGCGCCCGGCGACGGTGGCCGCCCAGCCGGCCGCGGCGATCCACTCGCCACTGGCCAGCGCCGGCACCGCCATCCATGCCTCGGCCAACTCGTCGACCAGCGCGGCGGCCTCGTCGGTGCGCCCCTGCACCGCCCGGCACAGCGCGCCCATCGCCAGCATCGTCCAGCGCAGCCGGTGGAAGCCGCTGCGCCGCGCGGTGTCCAACGCCGCGGCCACGTCGTCGCCCGGGGCCGACGAGACCGTCGCCGGGCCAGCCGCCTCAAGCGCGTCCTCCGCCGGGCCGTCCGGATCCGGCGCGGCCGGCGGGCCGGCGGCCGGCGGCACCGGCTGGCCACGCAGTACCAGCAGGCAGGACCGCAGGCCGCGCACCTGCATGTCCCAGCTGCCGGTCGGGGTGTCCACGAACGCCTCGGCGGCGGCGAGCAGCCGACCGAAGTCCCCCTCGAACCAGGCCCGCATCGCCTCGCCGGAGTAGCTGGTGGTCAGCGTCTGCCCGCTCGCCGTGCGGGCCGGAGCCGCCGAGAGCAGGGCGTCGGAGCGCAGCCAGTCGCCCTCCTCGCGGACGGCGTAGGCGAGGTTCTGGGTGGCCCGGGGCAGCGCGAGCAGCTGCCCGGCGCGGCTGAACTCGACGATGGCGTACAGCTCGTCCAACCCGGCCCGGTCGCCGGCCTGGTAGCGGGCGGTGGCCGCGGTGATCCGGGCGTTGGTGCGGGTCTCGCTGAGTCCGAGCCGGTCGCCGATCTCCGCCGCCGTGTCGGCCGCCGCCACCGCCGGGTCCCGTTCGTAGTTGAGCATGTGCAGCCGGCCCAGTTCGGCGAAGGCGTCGGCCTTCTGCGCGCTGTCCGGCAGCGGGTCGAACAGCCGCACCGCCCGGTCCAGGCAGGCCAGCGCGGCCCGTCGGTCGGCGCGCAGCCACGCCGCCTGACCGAGCAGCGTCCAGGCCCGCGCCGCACACGCCTCGTCGCCGTACGCCAGCAGCCGGTCGGCCAGCGCCTGCACCTGCTCCGGGCCGCCGCCGGAGAGGAAGGCGTTGCCGTCGCGGTAGAACGAGATCTCGGTGCTGAGCAGCTCCAGTTGCAGCCGGCCCACGGGGTCGGAGTCGTCGGCCAGGCCGAGGGCCCGCCCGGCGTGACTGGCCGCGGCCTCCAGCCCGTGCAGCGCGTACGCCCGGCGGGCCGCCCGGTGCAGTGCGGCCCGCGCCGGCCCGGCGAAGCGGAGGGTCTCCATGCCCAGCGAGCGGGCGATCTCGTGCGCCGCCCAGCGGTGGTGGGCCAGCACCTCGGCCAGGTCGGTGTCCCGGCTCTGGGACAGCGTGTCCAGCCAGTCGGCCGTCCGGTCGTGCCGGGCCACCCGCTCGGTACGCGGCAGCCGCTGGTAGCAGACGTCGCGGACCAGCACGTGCCGGAAGCGGTACTCCGGCTGACCCGCCATCGTGGAGGCGGCCTGTTCGTGGACGAAGTCCCGCTGCTCCAACCGGCGCAGGGCGCGTTCGACGGACTCGACCGGCTGCCCGACGGCGGCGGCCACCGCCCCGGGCCAGAACTGCACCCCGACCACGGACGCGGCCAGCAGCACCGCCCGGTCCTTGGCGTCGAGCAGGTCGACCCGGTTGGCGATGACGGCGTGCACGCTCTCCGGCATCGGCAGATCCAGGTGCTTCTCCAGCGACCAGCCGCGCCCGGACTGCCGCAGCGCACCCTGCTCGATCAGCATCCGGACGTACTCGTGTGCGTAGAGCGGATTGCCGCCGGCGACCTCGATCAGCGGGGTCAGCAGGTCGGCGGAGAACGCGGCCTGGCCGAACATGTGCGCGTACAGCGCGGCGATGCCGGTGTCCCGCAACGGTGGCAGCGCGATGGTCACCGACCCGGTGATGGTCCCCGCCCAGCTCGGGTCCCGATCGACCAGCTCCGGGCGGGCGGTGCAGAGCAGCAGCAACGGCACCTCCCGGGCCGCCGCGCCGAGCAGTTCCACGAAACGCAGCATCGCGTCGTCGGCCCAGTGCAGATCCTCGAAGATCAGCACGGTGGGGCGACGGGCGGCCAGCGCGAGCAGGAACCGCCGCCACGCCGACTCCGCCTCCTCGGCCGGCAACGGCATACCGGCCAGGCCGACCAGCGGGCGTAGCGCGCCGACCACGCGGTCCCGCTCGCCCACGCCGACCAGTTCGCCGACGGCCGCGGCGAGTCGCTGCGCGGCGCTGGCGGCCGGATCGGTGTCGAGGATGCCCGCCTCGGCCTTGACGATGTCGGCCAGCGCGGCGAACGTCACGTTCTCGCCGAACGGCGGGCACCGGCCGATCCGCCAGGTCAGCGGCTCGTCCACCAGCCGGCCGGCGTGCCGGTGCAGCTCTCGGACCAGCCTGCTCTTGCCGATGCCGGCCCGGCCGAAGACGGTGACCACCTGGGGCCGGCGGTCGCGCAGGCTGCGGTGCAGGGCGTTGACCAGCATGCCCAGCTCGTGCTCGCGGTCGATCAGCGGCGTGGTGTCCGGCTCGCGGTCGGTGGACTGCTGGCGTACCGCCGACAGGGCCAGCCACACCTCCGTGGGGGCCGACCGGCCACGCAGGGTGATCGGGGGCTGCTCGTCGTACCGGATGGTGTTGCGGGTCAGCGCGTGCGTGGTGCCGTCGACCAGCACTCCACCGGGGGGCGCCACGGACTGTAGGCGGGAGGCCGTGTTGACCACGTCGCCGGCGACGATGGCCTGCCCGCCGTCGCGGGCGGCGGCCACGTCGACAAGCGCCTCGCCGGTCGCCACGCCGACCCGGAAGCGCAGCCCGTCGGTGCCGGTGGGGGTGAACCGGGTGAGCACCCGTTGCAGCTCCAACCCCGCCCGTACGCACCGCAGGGCGTCGGTCTCGGTGGCCACCGGCGCGCCGAACAGCGCCATCACCGCGTCACCGATGTACTTCTCCACCACCCCGCCGTACTGGCCGACCACCCGCCGCGCGGCCGAGAAGAACCCGGTCTGCATGCCGCGCACCAGCTCCGGGTCGGCCCGCTCGACGTACGGGGTGAAGTCGATCAGGTCGACGAAGAGCACGCTGACCCGGCGGCGGTCCTCCTGACCCATGTTGACCGGGCGGTCGGTGCCGGCCCGGGGCGAGCCGCAGGAGGTGCAGAAGGCCACGTCCGGGGCGAGTGGCCGCAGGCAGTGCGGGCAGACGGCACCGAGCTCCGCGCCACAGCCACCGCAGAAGCGGTCGCCGTCGGCGGCGCTACGTCCACAGCGGTCACACTGCGCGGCGATGTCACCCTCCACTGGCGGGCCCCCGACGCCCGGGGGCGCAGGGTCGAGTATTGCCCCCCAGCGCGCTGTCGGGTACCGGGCTGTTGGTTTGTGGACACTCAGCCGGGCAGCTCAACGTGTCCCGAACGGCTAGATTCAGGCAGCCGATTCGTCGACCGCTGATCAGGGGGACAGCTCCATGGTGTACGTGATGCTGCAAAGTGACTGGACCGATGGCAACGGGATCACCCACCCCGCCGGGGACTCGGTGGACGTGGACGCCGCCACCCTCGCCCTGCTGCAGGCGCAGGGGATCGTCGGCGAGGTGCCCAGCGGTGGCAAGGACGGCACGGACTGGGCCGGGCCGGGTGGCACGGACTGGGCCGGGCCGGGCAGCACCAATCCCTGACCGGGAGGTACGCGGGCGGGGCCGGGACGGACGTCCCAGCCCCGCCCCGTCAGCTCAACGGTCGTTCATGCCCGCCCGGCGGCGCAGCGCGGGCACGTCGGTGACCACGATCCGCCGGCCCTCGGTACGCAGCCAGCCCCGGCTGGCGAACGACCCGATCGCCTGGTTGACGCTCTGCCGTGAGCCGCCGGCCATCTCGGCGAGTTGGCTCTGGTTCAGCTCGATGGTGATCATCGGGGCCTGACTCTCGCCGGCCAGCCGGACCAGCGTCTTGGCCACCCGGCCGGGCAGGTCGAGGAAGACGTGGTCGGCGTTCTGCTCGGTCAGCCGGCGGATGAGCGCGCCGAGGGACCGCATCACGGCGTCGAGGATGCGCGCGTTCGAGTGCACCAGCTCCATGAACGCCGGCCGGGACAACGCCAGGGCCGCGGTGTCCTCGATCGCCTCGGCCGAGGTCGACCGGGTCGAGGCATCCAGCAGGGAGACCTCCCCGAGCACGTCCGGTGGGCGCATCACGGTCAGGATGGCTCGTTCGCCGGTGGGCGCGGTCCGGAACACGGCCACCGCGCCCCGGCGCAGGATGATCAGCGACTCACCCGGGTCGTTCTCCACGAACAACAGCTGGCCCTTGCGGTACGTCCGGGGTACCGCGGCGGCGACCACCCGCTGACGCACCTCCGGCTCCAGCCCGGCGAACATGTCGACACCCGTGAGCGCGTCGCCCGGCTCCGGCAGGCGCATCTCCACGGCCCCACCCCTCCCCGGTCAAGGACCCCCCGTCGCTCACCGGGCGAGCCTGGCGGCTCCTGATGAGGTGATCTGACACCCGTTCGGCGTCCGGCGGCGGTACACATCAGATCATGACGGTCCGGTCGCGTGCTGTACACCCCTCAAATCACTTCCGTGACCGGTTCGAGCTGG
Organism: Micromonospora tarapacensis; assembly: GCF_019697375.1. Taxonomy (NCBI): domain Bacteria; kingdom Bacillati; phylum Actinomycetota; class Actinomycetes; order Micromonosporales; family Micromonosporaceae; genus Micromonospora; species Micromonospora tarapacensis. Next base: position 466,125 of record NZ_JAHCDI010000004.1, read on the forward strand.
GCCTGGCTCGGCCAGGGCGGATGGAAGCGCTCCCGGTGCCACCGCCCCGCCCGTCGGCGGGCGGCGGGCGTCGGCGAGGATGACGGGGATGGCTTACCGCTACTTCTACGACTGCGAGTTCATCGAGGACGGCCGGACCGTGGACCTGGTCTCGATCGGCGTCGTCGACGAGTACGACCGCGAGTTCTACGCGGTCTCCACCGAGTTCGACGCGTCCCGGGCGGTGCCCTGGGTCCGCCGCCACGTGCTGGACAAGCTGCCCTCCCCGGCGGATCGGGCCTGGCGGTCCCGCGAGCGCATCCGGGACGAGTTGTACGACTTCCTCGTCGAGCCGATCCGGGATCGTCCCGGCGAGGAACTGGAGCTGTGGGCCTGGTACGCCGCGTACGACCACGTGGTGCTGGCGCAGCTGTGGGGCGCGATGCCGGCTTTGCCCCGGGAGATCCCCCGGTACACCAAGGAGTTGCGCCAACTGTGGGACGACCGGGGCCGTCCCCGGCTGCCGAACGCCGCGGCGGCCCGGCACGACGCCCTGGTCGACGCCCGGCACAACCTGGCCCGGTGGCGGGCGATAACCGGTTCATAGGACGAGGTCGGCTACTCGTTGGTAATGGGGGCGCGCTGTCGGGCGTACGGCGGCGGCTACTACAGTTCGTATCCACGGCCCGCCCCGGGCCGGCAACGGTGCCGAGGGTCTGACCTGACACATATCCTGGGGCTTGATCGGGCTTGACCAGATGCTCCCCAGGAGGATGAGCAAATCATGCGTATCGGCGTGCTCACCGGCGGCGGCGACTGCCCGGGTCTCAACGCGGTCATCCGGGCGGTGGTCCGTAAGGGCGTCGCCAGCTACGGCCATGAATTCGTGGGTTTCCGGGACGGCTGGAAGGGCCCGCTGGAGGGTCTGTCCCGCCCGCTGGGCATCGCGGAGGTGCGCGGCATCCTGCCCCGTGGCGGCACCATCCTCGGCTCCTCCCGGACGAACCCCTTCAAGATCGAGGGCGGCGTCGAGCGGATCAAGGACAACCTGGCCGCGCAGGGCGTCGACGCGCTCATCGCCATCGGCGGTGAGGACACCCTCGGCGTCGCCACCAAGCTGCACGAGCTGGGCGTCAACGTCATCGGCGTGCCGAAGACCATCGACAACGACCTCGGCGCCACCGACTACACGTTCGGCTTCGACACCGCGGTCAACATCGCGATGGAGGCGATCGACCGGCTGCACACCACCGCCGAGAGCCACCACCGCACCCTGGTGGTCGAGGTGATGGGCCGGCACGCCGGCTGGATCGCCCTGCACGCCGGCCTGGCCGGCGGCGCCAACGTGATCCTGCTGCCCGAGCGCAAGTTCGACGTCGACCAGGTCGCCGGCTACGTCGAGAAGCGCTTCCAGCACCAGTACGCCCCGATCGTCGTGGTCGCCGAGGGCGCCCAGCCGCTGGAGGGCCAGATGGTCCTGCAGAACCAGGAACTGGACGCGTTCGGCCACGTCCGGCTCGGCGGCATCGGCCAGTGGCTGGCCGAGCAGATGGAGGCCAGGACCGGCAAGGAGGCCCGCACGGTCGTGCTCGGGCACATCCAGCGCGGCGGCACCCCGACCGCGTTCGACCGGGTGCTCGCCACCCGGCTCGGCCTGCACGCGATCGACGCGGCGCACGAGGGCGACTGGGGCAAGATGGTCGCGATGCAGAGCACCGACATCGTCCGCGTCCCGCTCGCCGAGGCCACCCGTGAGCTGAAGACCGTGCCGCTGGAGCGGTACGTCGAGGCCGAGGTCTTCTTCGGCAGCTGATCGTCGTTCCGGCGTCGCGGCGGCCCGTCGCGACGCCGGCCCACGAAGGGGGTACGCCAGGTGTCAGCCGGAGTGCACACCGTCGCCGTGATCGGTGCCGGCAAGATCGGTGAGTTGATGCTCTCCGGGTTGCTGCGCTCGGGCTGGCCGGCGGACCGGCTGCTGGCCACCGTCCGCCGCCCGGCCCGCGCCGAGGAACTGGCCGCCCGCTACGGCGTCCGGGTGGTGGATAACCTGACCGCGGTCGACGAGGCCGAGGTGCTGGCCGTCTCGGTCAAGCCGCAGGACGCCGCCGCGCTGCTCGACGAGATCGGGCCCAAGGTGCCCGCCGGCAAGCTGGTCATCTCGCTCTGCGCCGGCCTGCCGAGCAGCTTCTTCAGCCGCCGGTTGCCGGAGGGCACCCCGGTGGTGCGGGTGATGACCAACACCCCGGCCCTGGTGGACCAGGCGATGACCGCGATCTCCGCCGGGGCGCACGCCACCGGCGAACACCTGGCGCTCGCCGAGGACATGTTCAAGCCGCTGGGCGCGACGATCCGGGTGCCCGAGACCCAGCAGGACGCCGTCACCGCCCTCTCCGGCTCCGGCCCGGCGTACTTCTACCTCCTGGTGGAGGCGATGACCGACGCGGGCATCCTGCTCGGCCTGCCCCGGCAGGTGGCGCACGACCTGATCGTGCAGACCGCGATCGGGTCGTCGGTGATGCTGCGCGACTCCGGCGAGCACCCGGTGAAGCTGCGCGAGGCGGTCACCTCGCCCGCCGGCACCACCATCTCCGCCATCCGCGAGCTGGAGAACCACGGCGTACGCGCGGCTCTGCTGGCCGCCCTGGAGGCGGCCCGTGACCGGGCGCGGGAGTTGGCCGCCCAGGCCGAGTGAGCCACGGCCTCCCCGACGCACCACGTGGTGACGCATACTGGCGCGGTGTTCACTCTCGCCCAGGCCCGGTACCTGGTGGCCACCCTGTACCCCCGCGTCGAAGAACTGATCCGGGTCCGGGCCGACCTGGCCGAGTTGCAGGCCGACCTGGCCGCCCACGGGCTCAGCGCGCTGGGCGGCCGGCCAGAGGCCAAGGCGTTGGAGGCTCGCCTGCACGCGGTCCTCGACGAGATCCGGCAGCACGGCATCGAGGTCAAGAGCGTGGCACCGATGCTGCTCGACTTTCCCGGCGAGCGCGACGGCCGTCAGGTCCTCTGGTGCTGGCTGGAGGGGGACACCGACGTGCGTTGGTACCACCGCGCCGACTGCGGCTTCGCCGGCCGCCGCCCGATCTGACGCCGAGTGGGTCAACAGGCGAGTGCGGGCGCACGGTCGGCCCGAAACGGATCACCCGACGGCTTCTCTTCTATCACCTGACCGGCGGCATCCCGTTCACTAGATAGCGACAATTGCCGGTTCGATGGGCTGATGCGGCGTTGCGGAGACGCTCGATACCAAGCTCCTCACGCAGTTCGCGTTCGGCAGCGAGGTGCGGCGGTTCGTTGGCCTCGGCCATGCCGCCGGGAAGATCCCAGTCCGGCTTGTAGCGAGGGTTGACGAGCAGTACGTGGCCTTGTTCGTTCCTGATCAGGACGTCTGCGCCCACCCGTTTGCGGGGTTGCTTGGCGTTGCCCTCGGCGAGGTGGGCGTGCCACGCATCGGGGTCTCGTTCGTAGAGTGGACGGTCATCCGCCGTCGAGTCTTCCGGCACCGGCTGCTCCTACCCGTAGCGCACCCATCGTACCGATCCATGATCGCTCTCGGATCGTCCGTTGGAGCCGCTCAAGGAGCGCGGGAATCTCGGTGTACGTCTTGGCCTGTGACCGTAGCAGTACGGAAGTGTGTAGCAGTTGATCCAGGATCATGCTTGAGCCGAGGCTCGTGATCTCGTCGAGGGTCTGGTGGGTCAACGCGCACGCCTCGTCTATCCGCTCCTTGCCGATCAGCACCGTGACCAGCATGAGCTGCGCGAACGCCGTGCTCCTGACCCTGTCGACCGATCGAGCTGCCAGCGCATCCTGTAGCCGGCGGTGTGCCTCGGACACAGGGCTCAGGCAAGGTAGCGGAATGCCCGGTGTGAGTGTCTTGGGCGGACACTCCTGATCATGGTGAGATGAGGCCGGGCGCGGTCTCTCGGTGATCATTCAGGTGTCGAGGCTGAGATGGATCAATCGAGGACCGCGCCCGTTGGGATCATCATCGCTGATCGGTGTGCTGGCTGTGCACGCGGATCAGGTCGCAGTGTCGTTGCCTGCTTCGTGCCGGGCGAGTCTGGTCGAGGCGTTGGCCGTGGTGCCGGACCGGCGTGATCGGCGGGTGTGGTGCATCCGCTCGCCGGGGTCCTGGCCACCGCGGTCGCAGTGGTGCTGGCCGGAGCCCGTTCAGCTGCTGCGGTCGCGGAGTGGGCGGCCGACGCTCCGCAGCCGGTGCTGGCCGGGCTCGGCGTGTGGCGTGATCCGCTCACGGGACGGCATCGGGCGCCGGACGAGTCGACCTTCCGCAGGATTCTGGCCGGTGTCGACGCTGACGCCCTGGACGACACGGTCGGCCGGTGGATCATCGCGTCCCAGGCGGCGGCGGACAACCACCGGCGGGTGTACAGCGTGGACGGCAAGACGTTGCGCGGCAGCGGCCCGGCCGGCGGCCAGGTGCATCTGCTCGCCGTGCTGGACCAGCACACCGGCGCCGTCCTCGGCCAGGTCGATGTGGACGGCAAAACGAACGAGCTGACCCGGTTCCGGCCGCTGCTGGAGCCACTCGACCTTGCCGGGGTGATCGTCACCGCCGACGCGCTGCACACCCACCGCGAGCACGCCCACTGGCTGGCCGACGACAAGAAAGCCGCCTACGTCTTCACGGTAAAGAAGAATCAGCCGCGTCTGTATCGGCAGCTCAAGGCCATACCCTGGGCGAAAATCCCGGTTCAGGACGAGACCGGCAACCGCGGACACGGACGATACGACATCCGCCGCCTGCAAGTGGTCACCTGCACCGGCACGCTCGCCTTGGACTTCCCGCACGCCGTGCAAGCCTTACGGATCCGGCGCCGCCGGTTGAACCTCAGTACCGGCCGATGGTCCACCGTCACCGTCTACGCGATCACCAACCTGACCGTAGCCCAGGTCGGCCCCGCCGACCTGGCCGACGCGTTGCGCGGACACTGGGCGATCGAGATTCTGCACCACATCCGTGACACCACCTACGCCGAAGACGCCAGCCGCATCCGCACCGGTAACGCGCCGCGTGTCATGGCCACCCTGCGAAACACCGCGATCAGCCTGCTCCGCTTGGCCGGCATCACCACGATCGCGAAAGCCCTCCGGCGTAATAGCCGAAACCCCTACCGACCACTACAACTACTCGGAATAACGTGAAACAGACAAAGGGCTACCTTGCCTGAGCCCTGCCCGAGGGGCGGGTTCCATCTGCTGTCGGCCTACGACACGTCGACCGGTGTGGTCCTGGCGCAGGTCCAGGTCGCGGCGAAGTCGAACGAGATTCCGGCGATCGCCCCGCTACTGGAGCAAGTCGCGGCCCGTTTGGACAGTCTGGCCGGGGTGTTGATCGTCGCGGACGCCCTGCACACGCAGGTCGCCCACGCCCGAGCTGTCGCCGCCGCCGGTGGGGACCTGTACGTGTCGGTCAAGGCCAACCAGTGCGCCACGAGGCGCTCTGACACATCCCCGTTTCAGGCGGGACAGACTCGAAGGGAGGTCTGCTGGGTCCGATGGCTTACCTGGATCCGAAAGGTGAAGGGGACAAGAGCATGCCAGGAAATCGGCGGCCGGGTTCAGATGCCCGAGACGGCGTGCCGGGAGACCCGTGCGGTATGGCGAAGACTTGATTGTTTGAACCCTAATCTCCAGCGGCAGCAATTTACTGCGACCGGAAAGGCATCTGAAACCGGTGTCCGTCGTGGTCGGGGTGTACTGGTTCGCCCTGGCCAACCTTCGCGGCGGAAGCGATACCCGGCGAGGGTATTCAAGGAGATGAGTGGGGCGCCTGCAGCCGCGCTATTTCGTGTGTCAGAGACGAACGTGGGATCACCGTCCCAGTTCGGCTGGCGGTGTCGGAGCACTCGTAGTAGTCGCCGGAGTAACGCCCGGCCAAGGAGAACGGGAAAGCCGTTCACAGGGCGAAGGGGTGCAGGTGATGCGGACTGTGAGAAACAGTGGAGGTATGCGTAATGCAGAGCGCTGACACGGTACTCAAAGTCCTGCGTGGCAGGGGACGACGAAAACTGCCCCTGGAACGGCTGTATCGGCAACTGTTCAACGAGCAGTTGTTTCTGATCGCCTACGGGAGGATTTACGCCAACGACGGCGCGATGACGCCCGGAGTCGATGGGAGAACACCCGACGGGATGAGCCTGGAAGCCATCCGGGACATCATCGGTCGGCTTCGCGCCGAACGCTACCGGTTCACACCGGTCCGCCGGGTTTACATCCCGAAGAAGAACGGAGCCCAACGGCCCCTCGGGCTGCCGGCCTGGACCGACAAACTGGTCGGTGAGGTGGTGCGCCTGCTGTTGGAGGCGTACTACGAACCGCAGTTCTCGACCAGGTCGCACGGGTTCCGCACTGGTCGGGGCTGCCACACCGCACTCGACGAGATCGCCTCGACATGGACGGGCACGACCTGGTTCATCGAGGGCGACATCGCCGACTGCTTCGGGAGCCTCGACCACGAGGTCATGCTCGCGATCCTCGCCGAGCAGATCCACGACAATCGGTTCTTGAACCTGGTAGGAGGAATGCTGCGGGCGGGATATCTGGAAGACTGGAAATGGCATGCCACGCATTCCGGTGCGCCACAAGGCGGCGTCATATCGCCGATCCTGTCGAACATCTATCTCGACCGTCTCGATACATTCGTGGAACAGGAAATGGTCCCGGCCTGGACCCGCGGAACAGTCCGACGGCCGAACCGGGCGTACTACAACGCGACGTCAAGAGTCGGCTACTGGAAAAGGAAGGGCGACCGCGACAAGGTCAAAACCTACCGCAAGATCCAGCAGTCGATTCCCACTCGCGACGTTCACGACCCGGACTACCGCCGGCTACGCTATATCCGCTACGCCGACGATCACCTCCTAGGATTCGCCGGCACCAAGGCCGAAGCCGAACAGATCAAGAACGAGCTAACCGCGTTTCTGCGCAAGGATCTGAAGCTCGCTCTCTCTACCGAGAAAACCTTGATCACCCACGCCCGCACCCACAAGGCACGGTTCCTCGGCTACGACATCTGGACACGGCAGGCCGACACCTGGCACACCAAGGGCAAACGATCACTCAACGGCTCCATCGCCCTCGGTGTCCCACCGGAAAACGTCAACGCCAGATGCCGAAAATACCTGCGGAAACAGAACAAGCCCCTGATCCGTAACGACCTGATCCGCACCAGCGACCACAACATCGTCGCCTCCTACGGCGCGGAATATCGAGGATATGTCCAGTACTATCAGATGGCCGGAAACATCAGCTGGCTCAACAAGCTCCGTTATGTCATGGAACGGTCGATGATGTCGACCCTGGCAGCCAAATATCGCCGACCACCGTGGGTGATGCGAAACCGCTACCAAACCACCGTCGTCACCCCCCACGGGAAACGCCGGTGCTTCGAAGCGACCCAGCGCACCCCGAACGGAACGGTATTCACCGCCAGATTCGGCGGGATCCCGCTACGCCGCCGCAAACACGCCCGCCTCATCGACGGAGCGTGGCCGACCCGGCGGGGAACCCAACTCATCGCCCGGCTCACCGCCGGGATCTGCGAACTCTGCGACGCCCACGACGGGATCACCGTCCACCACGTCACACGACTCGCCGACCTCAACAGATACAGCCCTGCGGCCACACCACCCTGGGTGCAAGCCATGCGGGACAGCCGACGGAAGACCCTGATCGTCTGCGCCCGCTGCCACGGCGACATCCATCAACAGCCGCACACGCAGTAGCAACACTGGAGAGCCGTGATGCGGGGAAAGCTCGCACGTCCGGTTCGGGGAGGAGTCGCGCGGAAACGGACCCCCACAAGGGACACCGCGCCGCGCGGCTTACTCCACGCCGACCTTGTACGCCCAGCTCAAGCGCCTACCGTGGGCGCAGGTGCCGGTCGGGGACCAGCACCGCGACACCGGACACGGCCGCCGCGAGACCCGGACCGTGAAGGCGCTGACTGTCCCCGACCTTGCTAAATGATCTTAGAAACTCGCTTGGTCAAGCCCACTCTAAGGGGAAGGTCACGTTGCTCTATGGGAACCGATAAAGATCAGCTATCTTCACTTCGCCTTCAAGGTTGGAACCTCAAGTTTTCCTCAAGGGAAATCCTGTGATTCAGACCCCTGATCGACACCTTGACCTGCAAGTAATCCTGGTCGTCGTCCAGGTTTGTCCAAAGTGCGGCACCGTCACCCCCTTGACAAACCTCAATTACTTCAAGTCAGATTGACTCTGCCGCGGGGGCGAAGGAGGCGTCACTCAATTTTGCCCTCCTGTGGCGCCGCGGAAACCGCGGTGACTTTATGGGCACTAGTTCCGGAGGGAGGCTCCAGGCGTAGCGGGGGATTTCTAATTTTGTAGGCGGCGCCGGGTTCTGGGTGCCGTTAATCCGCCGTGCAATTCTAAGTGTCAGGATCGGTAGCGGTAAAACATTGAAACGGGGTAATGTGATGATGAAACGGTTATTGCCGCAAGGTGTCGTCGTTAGCGCATTGGCGGTGGCGATGGTCGTGACGACTATGGCGGTCCCGGCGGCTGCCCAGCCCTCTTCGCCGTCGCACCGGATCGAACGGGCGATGAGCAAGGTGGGCCTGCAGAACTCGCCGGAAGAGGCCTTGCCAACCCGTAAGGGCGCGGCCAAGATCAGCGCGGATCGTCCTGCGGTGCAGGTTGTGGCTGACGGTGCCAGCGTCGGCTTGGCCCTAGCTGCTGACGGAGACAGTGTGGCAGCAGCGGAGGGCGACGGTCGGGCGTTCGGTGACGTCGCCCGAGACATGGATGCGCTCGTGCGGCCCGTCGAAGGCGGCGCTCAGATTCTGACCGTTATGTACACCGCGGCGGCTCCCGGCACGCACTACTACGAGTTGTCGCTACCGGCTGGTACGAGCGTGAAGGCGGTTGGCGCTGGGTTCGTCCTGATCGATTCGGCAGGTCTTGTTGTCGGAGCAATCGAAGCGCCTTGGGCGAAGGACGCCAGCGGTCGATACCTGCCCACGAGCTACACGCTCAACGGCAGCACGCTGGTGCAGACGACCGACACCGCCGGTGCGGCGTTTCCGGTGGTGGCCGACCCCAAACTCACCTACGGCTTTGGGGTCTATCTCAATATGTTCGGCTGGGAGGCCCGAGCCTACGCCATCGCAGCCATCGCGGTTGGCGGTACCGCTCTTGCGGTAGGGTGCACTGCCGTCGGCAAGATTCCAAACCCTTTGTTGAGGACTCTGGCAAGTTTGGCCTGTGGCGCCGGTGCGGTCAACCTCACAAAGGTATGGAACGCGATCATCACCATCTACCGTTCAAACGCGCTGCAGAACAACTCCTGCTACCAGATGAAGATCATCCCTACGGGCGACAAGCTGGTAAAGGTTAACGGGTCGAACTGCACGTGATGAGGTAGCGGCATCGGGGAGGTTTCTCGCGGATTGGGTCAGGCGAAAGATCCTGACCCAATCCGCGTTCTTCTAGCGATACTGTCAGATCGCGTCGCCACGTTTTGTGGCATGTGACATCCATATGTCGGCCACGGCCACCGGGATCGTCGCCGCCACGCCAATTAAGGCGGCCTGCCAAGCAGGAAGATCGAAAATAAATCCCAGGAAAGACATGCCTAGCAGTGCGAGTAGGTAGACACTGCGAATCCTTGGCACCATGACAGGAACTCTAGCAGGGTTAGCGCGACCGAGCGTAGAGGTGGTGGAGCGAACGGTGTGGCGGTGGCTGCGGCTGGCGCGGGCGACTGATCAGTTGGGTGCGACAGCGCGGCCCCGGTTCGTGGTCGACGATCAGTTGCGGCGCCGGCTGGCCTATTGGCGGGGAAACGCGCCGCGTTGCACCGCGACCTCGTCGCCCAGGCAGCCGAGGGTGGGCCTGCGGCGCCGAGCATGGCGACGTTGCAGCGGGCGGTGGTCCGGGATCTGCCGTCGGGGTGCGGGCCAGGGCTCAGGCAAGGTAGCCCTTTGTCTGTTTCACGTTATTCCGAGTAGTTGTAGTGGTCGGTAGGGGTTTCGGCTATTACGCCGGAGGGCTTTCGCGATCGTGGTGATGCCGGCCAAGCGGAGCAGGCTGATCGCGGTGTTTCGCAGGGTGGCCATGACACGCGGCGCGTTACCGGTGCGGATGCGGCTGGCGTCTTCGGCGTAGGTGGTGTCACGGATGTGGTGCAGAATCTCGATCGCCCAGTGTCCGCGCAACGCGTCGGCCAGGTCGGCGGGGCCGACCTGGGCTACGGTCAGGTTGGTGATCGCGTAGACGGTGACGGTGGACCATCGGCCGGTACTGAGGTTCAACCGGCGGCGCCGGATCCGTAAGGCTTGCACGGCGTGCGGGAAGTCCAAGGCGAGCGTGCCGGTGCAGGTGACCACTTGCAGGCGGCGGATGTCGTATCGTCCGTGTCCGCGGTTGCCGGTCTCGTCCTGAACCGGGATTTTCGCCCAGGGTATGGCCTTGAGCTGCCGATACAGACGCGGCTGATTCTTCTTTACCGTGAAGACGTAGGCGGCTTTCTTGTCGTCGGCCAGCCAGTGGGCGTGCTCGCGGTGGGTGTGCAGCGCGTCGGCGGTGACGATCACCCCGGCAAGGTCGAGTGGCTCCAGCAGCGGCCGGAACCGGGTCAGCTCGTTCGTTTTGCCGTCCACATCGACCTGGCCGAGGACGGCGCCGGTGTGCTGGTCCAGCACGGCGAGCAGATGCACCTGGCCGCCGGCCGGGCCGCTGCCGCGCAACGTCTTGCCGTCCACGCTGTACACCCGCCGGTGGTTGTCCGCCGCCGCCTGGGACGCGATGATCCACCGGCCGACCGTGTCGTCCAGGGCGTCAGCGTCGACACCGGCCAGAATCCTGCGGAAGGTCGACTCGTCCGGCGCCCGATGCCGTCCCGTGAGCGGATCACGCCACACGCCGAGCCCGGCCAGCACCGGCTGCGGAGCGTCGGCCGCCCACTCCGCGACCGCAGCAGCTGAACGGGCTCCGGCCAGCACCACTGCGACCGCGGTGGCCAGGACCCCGGCGAGCGGATGCACCACACCCCGCCGATCACGCCGGTCCGGCACCACGGCCAACGCCTCGACCAGACTCGCCCGGCACGAAGCAGGCAACGACACTGCGACCTGATCCGCGTGCACAGCCAGCACACCGATCAGCGATGATGATCCCAACGGGCGCGGTCCTCGATTGATCCATCTCAGCCTCGACACCTGAATGATCACCGAGAGACCGCGCCCGGCCTCATCTCACCATGATCAGGAGTGTCCGCCCAAGACACTCACACCGGGCATTCCGCTACCTTGCCTGAGCCCTGGCCTCGGACAGGTCACCGATTCGTAGGAAACAGCGGGCAGCCTCGATAGCAAATGAGGTGGAGTCGAAAGGACTCAGCCACTCGGATGCCGTCGTGGTCGGTCGGTGCAGAGTTGCCTCCGCGTCGGCGAGTGATCTTGTTGCTTCGAGTGGTCGACCGGCGATAGCGAAGCCTCGTGCCTGCATCGCCAGGAGCCGCGCTCGGAGTCGACCGTGCGGCGGAGCCTGCCTGAGTCGCGCCAGGCCGGTTCGGGCGTAGGAGACCGCCTGGTCGGCGTCGCCGTGATGTCCCGCGAGGTGGCTGAGGCCCGCGCACACCTGTGCGGCAAGCTGATGATCCCCGCTCTGGACGGCCATAGAAAGGGCATCGCCGAGGTGCCGGCGGGCCGGTTCAGCGGCACCAGCATCATGCGCCATCCACCCGGCCATCTCGTTGAGCGAGGCGACAACGGCGATCATCTGCTTGTTGCCGGTCGTGTCTCGACCCAGTTGCGGCAGGGCGACCCCCTGGGAGAGATAGGCAGTCACGGTGGCGTACAGGTGTCCACCGCCGACGCGGCGATCGGTCATCCGGATCGAGTGCACGAAGTGTAGGTGGGCGTCCCGCGACGGCGGCTGTTGGCCGTGCACCCTCCTCCAAGTGGGAGCCCGCTGGGCAGTGGCGAACGGCCGGCGTCCTGTCGCCTTGGCGTTGGGTCGCTCAGCCTCGACGCGATCGGCGGCATCTCCGGAGTCGCCTCCGAGGGGCAGCTTGAACCACAGCAGGTGGGCAGGGATTTGTAGAAGCTGTGCCCAGCGACCGAGACGATCGAGGTGGACGATTGGTGGCCCGCTCTCGACTCTGCTGAGCTGCGCTTGCGAGATACCGAACCAGCGGGCCACGGGCTCTTGTGGCAGAGGCTGACGGCCGTGGTAGGGATGGCATCGGTAAGCCCGGATGACCAAACCCAAGTGGCGGGCTCTCAGCGCCTGCTGAATCGGCTCATGGTCCCAGAAGCTGGTCGGCAGGGCCGGTGGGACGACGAGCCGATCGCGTTCGGCGGCCGTACATGGTCCACATCGGCCGGTGGTGTTGTCGCGGGCAAGCCGTCCGCCGCAGCGAGGGCAGGTCGTTTCCGTGCGCGGGGTCCTCGCCATTGCTGGGCGGCTCCTCCGTCGTGGTCTGTTGAGCCTACCTATTCAACTCGTTGCGCGACTGGCCGGTATACGTGCCGTGCATATCGATAACCCCTTTCTGTCCTGAACGAATATCGGCCACTTGCTGGCGGTCATGTTGCTGACTGTGGTTGCCGTCAGCCTTGACGTATGGCCCGGGGCGGGTGCTGGGCTCCGGTGGGGCGTTTCCCCGTACGCGTCGCCGCCGTCCCCGCCCGCTCCAACTCTCGATCTCGGCGGAAGGGCTCTCCATGGCGGCGGTGCTGCATGACGCTCCGGTGGTGGTGGCGGTCAGTGATAAGGCGGCGGCGGTACCCGTGCGGGAGCTGGTCGCGGCCGGTGACCCGGACGCGAGGGTGTGGTTGTGACCGGGCTCGGGGCGTACCCGATGGAGGGTGTGGCCGGGCCGGAGCTGGTGCGGGACGCGGTGGCGCGGTGGCTGGGGGTGGTGGCGGCGGACGCGGAGCTGGCGCCGTACCTCGTCGGGGTTGATCGGGCCCGGCTCGCCGGGCACCTGGCGCTGACCCTCACGGTGGCGCTCGGCGGACCGGCCGGCGATCTGGTCCGGCCGGCGGTCGGGCGTGGCGCGGCCTGGGTTTGACCGAGGCGCAGCATCGGCGGGTGGTCGACTACCTGGGCGGGGTGTTGGGGGCGCTCGGCGTGCCGGTCGGCGCGGTGGCGGCGGCGCGGCGGGCCTTCGCCGACGAGGCCGGCTCGTGACCGCCGCGCTGGCCGCGTCGTGGACGCTCACCATGCGGTACGCCCGCCAGGCCGCCGACCAGTTCTGGTACGCGGTCGAGGACCGTCGTCCAGGGCTGCTGCCGGAGCGGGCGGCGGGGCTGCTCCTCGCCGCGCTGGGGCGGCTGGCCAGCGGCGGCGACGACCCGGCGGGGCGGGCGGCGCTGCTGGCGGTGCTCGGCCGGGCGTACCGCCGTTATCGGCTGCTGCCGCACCAGCGCATCATCGAGGCGGCGCTGACCGGCACTGTTGCCCGGAACCTGCCGTGGACGCCGGAGCTGGCGGGCGATGTGGGACCGAGCCGCGCGGCAGGCGTCGGCAGCGGTGACCGGCGCCGCCGAGCGGGCCGGCGACGGCCCGGCCTGGTGGCCCGCCGAGGTCATCGAGCATCACCGGGCAGCCGAAGACATCGCCATCCTGACCGTGCGCCCGTGGCGGCGGCTGCCGTTCCGGCCCGGCCAGGCGGTGCCGGTCAGCACCGAACGCTGGCCCGGCCGGTGGCGCTGGTACTCGCCGGCCAACGCGCCCCGCCCCGACGGAACCCTGGAGTTCCACGTCCGAGCCGTCGCCGCCGTCTCCCGCGCGCTCGTCCACGCGGTACGCCCCGGCGACCCGCTCTGGCTCGGCCCGCCGGGCGACACCGGGCTGCGGCTCGACCCGGAATCCCGCGCGGATCTGCTGCTGGTCGCCGGGGCACCGGGCTCGCGCCGCTGCGCGCCCTGGTCGAACAGGTCGCCGCGACACCGGCCGGGCGGGGGGACGCCCTCACGCTCGCCCTCCACCACTACCGGGCCGTTCAGGAGGTCTACGTGTGCGGTCCGCCGGCCATGCTCACTGCGGCCCGTCGGCGGCTGCCCGCCGCCGGCCTGCCCGTCGGCCGGCTCCACGTTGCCCGCGAGTTCGGCTGCTGATGGGCGTCTACCACAGCCGCAACGCGCTGACCGGCCCGTTCACCCCCGACCGGCTCGCCGCCGTCGAGCTGCCCCGCACGCCGCTGGGCCGGCGCGGCTACCGGCCCGAGGAGGTCGACGCCCTGCTGCACCGGCTCGCGTACGAGATGGGGAGCGTACCCGGCAGCGCGACCAGGTGCGGGAGGAGAACCGCCGCCTCAAACACGCCCTCCGCACCTGGCAATCCGAGTGCACCACCAGGCGCCTCGAACGGTAGAAGCGGGCATCCACGGCAGTTGCAACCCCTGACCGGCCTGTCGCAGCTACTTCTATCGTTTTTTTCGTTTCTCTGGGTATGGTGGGGGGAAGCGAGGCGTTCGGAGGATCTTGTGACGGTGGTGCCTGCGGGCGGGCTGGAGCCCGACGGTGATGAGCTGCGGCGTTTCGCTCGGCGACCGCTCCGAGGGCGGCGACTGCAACTCATCGTCGACGGGGCAGAGCCGGTCGACGTGCCGCCGGTGGTGGGCGAGGCTCTCGCCGAAGTCGTGTCGATCCTCGGCCGGGGGCGACCGGTCCGGGTCATGGCAGAGAACGTCGAATTATCAACCGGAGAGGCTGCCGCGATCCTCGGCGTGACCAGACCGACAGTGGTCAAGCTGATGAACGACGGGGTGCTGCCCTACACCCGCCCAAACTCCAGTCGCCGCGTCGCACTGCACGACGTGCTCACATACAAGGATCGGCGGTCGAGGGCGCGTCGCGAGGCGTTGGACGAGTTGACCGCAGACGCGATCGACATGGGCGTCTACGACGAGGCGATCAGGCGTGGGCGCCAGTCGTCAGACGATCAGCTCGGCGCGTGACGGACTCTGATGATCGTAGCGGTGCTGGACGCCTGCGTTCTCGTGCCCAGTGTGCTCGCCGACACCCTGCTGCGCTGCGCTGAGCAGGACCTGTATCGCCCCGTCTGGTCGCGCACCATCCTTGACGAGGTGCGGCGGAACCTCCCGCCCTCGGTTCGCGCTGCCAAGGCAGACCGCCGGATCGAGGTCATGCGGGAGCACTTTCCAGAGGCGATGGTCTCTGGGTACGAGCAGCTGATCACCGAGATGACCAACGATCCGAAGGATCGCCATGTGCTCGCTGCCGCCGTCGCAGCCGACGCGGAGGCGATCGTCACGGCCAATCTTCGTGACTTTCCGGATCGCGCCGTCGCGCCATATGCCATCGAGGTGCTGCATCCGGACGATTTCCTCTGTGGACTGCTGGACGCGGAGCCGGATCTACTCGTGAGCATCATCGTGCAGCAGGCCGAGGCGACAGGAAAAGGCGGACGCTCCAGGCTCGGGGTCGAGGACATCCTGAGCGGTCTCGCCGGATGCCGGGTTGCTCGATTCGCCCACCTGGTTTCTGCGGAGCTGGCCAACAGCAGGTAGTTCAGGGCCCGTGCCGGCGGTTGCGCTTCGCTAGGTTGCCTCGCGCTCAGTAGGCGTTCCCCGGATGTTGCATGCTCAGCAACTGGCCGGGACAGGTGGCGCGGACAGTCGTTGAATATCACGGGAAGCGGTGATGCGAGCCCGGCTAGTCTTGGCCGGGTGAGCGGGGTGCGGCGGGCAACTGTGGACGATGCGCGGGAACTGGTTCGGTTGCGGGCGGTCATGTTGCCGGACCCCGACGCCGACCTTGCCGCCTTCGTGGTGGACGCGCCGGGCCGACCGGGGTCGCGGCCGGCGTGGTCGACCTGCGGCTCGGCGGGCCGGCCGACCGTCGTGGGGTCGTGCCGGGCGGTGGGCGCTGATGTTCGCCGTGCCCCTGACCGGGGACGCGCAGCTGCGACCACTCGACCCGTGGCACGCCGAGGAGTTCCTGGCCAACCTGGACAGGGCGCGGGAACACATCTCGCCCTGGGTGTCGCCGTCCTTCGTGGCCGCCGACCTCGCCGGGGCGCGGCAGGTGCTCCAGCGGTACGCCGACCGGTGGGCCCGCGACGACGGCGGCATCTGGGGCATCTGGTCCGGCGGCACGCTGGTCGGCGGGGTGCTGCTGGTGTCGCTGAACGCGGCGACCGGGGTGTGCGAGGCGGGCTGCTGGCTGGAGCCGGCCGCCGAGGGCGGGGCCTGGTGACCCGCGCGGTCGGCCGGCTCGTGGACTGGGTGGTGGACGAGCGTGGCCTGCACCGGGTCGAGTGGCGCACCAACGCCGGGAACGCGCGCAGCATCGCGGTGGCCCGCCGGCTCGGCATGCGGCGCGACGGCGTACTCCGTGAGGTGTTGCCCGGCCCGGACGGCCGGATCGACCTGGAGGTCTGGTCGGTGCTGGCCCCCGAGTGGCGGGCCCGGCGCGGCGGCGTCCCGTCGGTTCGGGATTCCGGCGGCGTGGCTCCGGAGAGATAGTTCAGCCGCCGGTGGCGGGGCACGTCGGCCCCGCCACCGGCGGCTGATCGCTCAGGGCCGGATCAGGAGGTGGCTACCTCCACCGTCCCGGCGTAGTCCGGGTTGGCCTTCAGCCACTCCTCGACGGCCTTCTCCTCGTCGTCCTTGTGCACGTTGAACATCAGGTCCTCCAGCGAGCCGAGCTGCTGGTCGTCCATCTGGAACTTCTTCAGCATCTCGGTGACCTCGGGGAAGTCCGCGCCGAAGCCCTGACGGGCCAGCGTGGTGATCTCCTCGGCCCCGCCGAGCGTGTTCTTCGGGTCCGCCAGGTCCTTCAGCGGGTAGTTCGCGTAGGCCCAGTGCGGGTGCCAGAGAGTCACCACGATCGGCTTCTGGTCCTTGATCGCGCCGTCCAGCGCGGCCAGCATCGCCGGCGTCGACGACGTCCTCAGGGTGAGCTTGTCGGTCAGGTCGTACTCCGGGATGACCTTGTCCTGGGTGGCGGCGGTCAGGCCGGCGCCGGCCTCGATGCCGATGATCTCGCCGTTGAACATGTCGGCGTTGGCGGCCAGGTCCTCCAGTGAGTTGACGTCGCTGACGTACTCCGGGACGGCGATGCTCAGGCTGGCGTTGTCGTACCAGACGCCGATCTTCTCGA